>CAYZPO010000009.1:0-25620 GCA_964480695.1 uncultured Gammaproteobacteria bacterium
GACTCGGTTTAGCTTGATGTCAGTACGACCTACTTGGTTGAAAATTTCCTTAGCGAAACCGTACCAGGTGCAGGCTCCTTCATTTGATCCATGATAAATCCCTGGCGGATGATTCTCCACGATCTCACGCGTTCGCTTTGCCAGGTCTGGCGCATAGGTCGGAGATGTCAGCTCTTCGTCGACCATATCAAACTCTTGCTTCTCTTCTGACAACCTGAGCATCAGATCAACAAAACTTTCTTTAACTCCTTCCCCAGTTCCCATCTGACCAAAAATACGACTCGGACGAATGATATAAATCTGTCCTCCAATCTCTTGTAACCGCTTCTCGCCCTCAGCTTTGCTGCGAGCGTACTCAGAGATCGGACTTGTGGGATCGTCTTCACGATACCCTTCTGAATTCATACCGTCAAAAACATAGTCAGTCGAATACTGCACAAACGGAATTCCAAGCTCCTTTACGGCTTCAGCAATAAACCCTGGTGCGTCACGGTTAAGCAGATACGCAAGATCACGACCATCGTCCTCAGCTGCATCAACATTGTTGTATGCTGCAGAACTAATTACTAAGTCTGGCTTAGCCATTAAAATCTTTTCATTCACTTGCTCTCGGTCTGTGATATCACACTCAGCCCGATCCCAAGCCAAAACCTCGTGATCAGAATAAACTTTCACGAGCTCTTGCCCTAACATCCCTTTTGCTCCGAGAATCAGTACCTTCATAAATTAATCGATCTTGAACTTAGAATCTTGATCATCTTCATGACGAATCTCGTCTACCTCTTCTTTCTTCCCTTCGCCGGCGTACAACTTATTAGCACAATTCACAACCAGACCATCAATTTCTCCAACGTTCTTGTACGCATGCACCACGCCAGGAGGAATAAACGTTGCGGCCGACTTGTCGGCCCCAAGATCAAATGTCTCGTGTGCACCATAAGTCTCAGACCCTTCGCGATTGTCCCACAAATACAACCGAAACATTGACGGCCCCAAAAAACCAAACAAATCAGTCTGATGAACATGCTCATGTGGGCCTCGAACGACTCCGGGTTTGGTCATCGAGACATAGGTCATTACAGGATACTCGCTCGGATCCAAATTGTCGGTCCTCCAAAGTTCAGACAACCACCCACGCTCATCTTCCCACTTTTTAAGTGGAATCACTTTGACCCCTTTAATCTTGCTCTCGTTCGACATATTGTTTGTTGTAATATTTTTCGTAATCACCAGACTTGATCTCATCGATCCATCCCTGGTTAGCGTCATACCACTCTTTAGTCATACGCAACCCGTCTTCGAGATTTACCTGCGGCTCCCAACCAAGTTCGTTCTTAGCCTTAGTGTAATCGATCGAGTAGCGCGCATCATGCCCAGCACGATCTTTAACGTATTCGATGGAGCTCTCGTCTTTACCACAGAGCTCGAGCAATTTCATGGTCAGCTCCTTATTACTGATCTCAGAGTCTTTGCCTCCGAGACAGTATGTCTCACCGATACGACCCTTATGCAAAATCATGTCAATTCCACGACAGTGATCATCAACGTAGATCCAGTCACGAATCTGAGCTCCAACTCCATACAACGGGACTTTCTTGCCTTCTTTGAGATTACTCAGGAACAGCGGGATTACTTTCTCTGGAAACATGTGCGGACCGTAATTGTTGGAACAATTTGAGATCGTAACTTCAAGGCCATGAGTCAGATGATACGCTCGCACCAAATGATCAGCCGCAGCTTTGGTCGCTGAATACGGATTGCGAGGAGCATATGGCGTGTCTTCATTAAACGCTGGATCGTCTAGTCCGAGATCTCCAAAAATCTCATCTGTGGAAACATGATGAAAGCGTTTGTTGTGTTTATGCGCAGCATCCAACAACACCTGAGTTCCCAGAACATTTGACAAAACAAATGGGCTTGAATCCATGATCGACCGATCAACATGTGACTCAGCAGCAAAATGAACAATCACGTCCACGTCTTTGACTGTATCAAAAACCAAATCACGATCAGTGATGTCGCCTTTAACGAATTTGTAGTTCGGATTGTCCTGCACTGACTCTAGATTGCGCAAGTTCCCAGCGTAGGTCAATTTATCCAGATTAACAATCTGGTAATCCGGATGCTCGCGCATCATGTAGAGAATAAAGTTGGAGCCAATAAACCCTGCTCCGCCGGTGACTAATATTTTCATAATCTATAATTTATTTTTAGCTACATGCCATGCTGAAATTGAAATCCCGTCCCACATCTCTCCTGAATCAATCAATTTTTCTATCTCTTCCCCTGACAACTCCACGGATTCGAACTCCTCAGTTTCATCAGGTTTAAACTGATCAGAAGGCCTCAGGTTTCTGGCAATAAATATCGACATAACTGAATCGTCAATGCCGTTATTTACTGCATAAGTTCCAAGCTTCTCCAGATCGCCATCCATTCCAGTCTCCTCCACAAGCTCTCTGCGAGCCGCGATCTCAGCACCTTCATCACCAACACACCGACCAGCAGGAATCTCGACACTTTCTTTATCAAACAAATACCTATACTGTCGAACCCAGAGTGTTTTTCCGTTGTCCAATACTGGAACCACGAATACAGCTTCGTCCATGTGTACATAGTTATACTCTCCTTCTTTTCCGTTCGGCAATTGAAACTTGTCGACTCGGTACGTCCACCAGGGATTTACGAACTTATCTTCACTTGATAGTTTTTTCCATCGACCCAGACTCATAATGCTTCAACGATCTTTTCTTTGAGTGCAGTCAGCTCCTCTGGATTCCCTTCACCACCACCCCACAACTCTTTCCCATCACCTTCTTTACGCGGCAAGATGTGGAAGTGAGTGTGAAAGACAGTTTGCCCAGCCACCGGACCACAATTGTTCGTGAAATGAAAAGATGGAGCGTTCACGGTTTTGATAATCACCGGAGCGATCTTCTGAGCCACACGAGCAATTTTGGCAATCAGCTCAGATGGAGTCTCAAGTACATTCTGATGATGCTCTTTAGGAATAATCAGAGTATGTCCTTCAACAGAAGGAAAAACATCAAGAAACGCTAGCACGTCATCATCCTCATAAAGTGGGTAAGAAGGAATCTCTTTCTTGATAATTTTACAGAAAATGCAGTCGTCGGACATAGGTTTAAGGTTATTAGTCACTAGATCTTAACACGCCAAGTATAATTGACGGAAGTACAAAGGCTAAAATTGAGCTTAAAATACGGAAATTTTCAAGGTCAGTTCCAGCTTTCCAAACCACAATCCCAGCCACCAAACCTAATAAAACAGCCATGACCCAAAGAATGGCCGATCGGTTATTCTTTGTGTGCGCTGTGTAGGTGTAGGCCCACCAAACAGCGAATAGAATTGCGGCCAGCAGAAACCAGTGCACGGACATGTAATTCGACACGAAACCAGGCTTGATTGCGTCAGCCAACAAGAAAACTAGATACGAGACAATGCTGGTATAAAATCCTGTGCGAGCAATGATCATAGTCGTTCTTTTATTTCTTGAATCAATTTTGACCAAGTCAAAGGCTCACGAACAAAGACAAGATTAATCTCACTGATCCAAACGGTTTCTTGTAGATCGTCAATACCTGGAGTTGATAAAACAAATTTCCATGCGTCTTCTTCTTTAACTAACCATGAAGTATCAAACTCAACCGTGGTGCTATACCATCCATTGACCAAAGTCGGCGACTCGTACTCAGCAATGATATAGTTGATCCCGAGCGTATCGAGATCTGTGTTCCAGGCCAGACGGACTGGGTCTGGATTAAAATAATGACTTGGGTCAAAAGCGATGTGCCCGTCGCTGTACACAATCAGGTCGCCTTGCGGAGAGTCAACTCGGACAGTGTCGCCATAAACCACCTCATAATCATAACGCTCGTGTGGCACTGGGATGGCCATGATGTCGCCAGCAATAGTCACCTCTTGTGCGCCGTCAGCGTGATGAGTTTGGAAAGTAAGGTTCTTAGCCTCAGTCCAAAAACTGACTGGTCGGTCTTCAGCACGATAACCAACCTCGTCTCCTAGATAAACGTTGTTGAGAAAAACAATCTTACTCTGCGTGGTCTTGATCTGACGGAAAAAGATATCGCTCCCGGCTCGCAGTTCAACTTTATAAACTCCTTCAGAAAGATCAGGAGCTTCGATTTCGATATGATGCAAACCAGAAGCGTTGCTGTTATCATAAATATTATTATCATCAGGCATTATTTCCTGAACCACCTCAGCTCCGGTCCAATCAGTCACGATCGCCCGCACTGAATCAGAGCCGCCTTCGCGATTCATATCTTGGTAAGCGATATCAAAGTTCAGGGTTTCATTTTTGATATAAGTTTTAAACTGGTGTGAACCGCGAAGTGAAACGTCGAGCGTACGTGTCCAGTTTGTTGGCCAGTAGTAAGCCAGAGTATACGGTCGCGTCAGATCATAATGATAAGTCGCGATTTGATCTCGAGGGGCGTTAGTTAAGAATTGCTCGATCGAATCGTAAGTCGGCTCGCGCTGAAGTAAGACTGTGTTGTCAGCTTCAATCCGCGACCAGTCTGACTGCTCAACAATTAAATTCTGTAACGGTTTCAAAAGAATCTGAGAACCATCTTCACTGGCCACGCCTCCGACCTCAACAATTGGCACAGCATCGTTTGCCCAAACCAGTTCCATCTCAACTGTGTCAAAATGTCGCGGTGGTTCAACCGTGAAGTACGTTGGCTCATCAATTACCTGCTGGGCCCAGGAACTGTCTGGTAATTTGATCGGTAGCAAGGCTCGCTCTCCAGGTAAAAGACGATTGACAAACGGCGACAGGTCGCCAACATCGTAGTTAATTACCAAACGCCCTGTTGGCACAAGATCTTGCCATAACAACCAGCCGAACAACAGGATCGGGATCAAAATAATTACGGATTGTATTAGTCGAGTAAGTTTCATGGCTGATAAATTCGGTAAAGACTTTCTTCATCAAAGGTCTGGATTAGTTCGATTTGCAACCCCAACTCAGCCAAGCGCTTGGTATTTAAATATTCAAGATCAGTCTCCGGGAAAGTAATTCCGTAATAATACAAAGGGTTGCGTAAAACAATGCTCGGCATCATCTCGTAGGTATGGTCACTACGCAACGGATAAATCACAGCGCGCTCAGGAAAGAAAATTTTATCTCCATGATCAACCACAATAACTGAGTCTTCTTCAGTCAAGGACAACACTTCGCTTTTAATTTCCACTGAACGGACTAAATTCTGTCGAGCATAAATCAAACCATCATCGGGTGACAAGAAAGTTGCTCGCGCTCCAAGCAAAGCTACAACAACAATCAAAAGCACAGTCGAAGCTAATGACAGTCGGTCTGTTCGAATCCCTTGCTGCAACTTAAACCATCCCCGATCAATAAACACGGCCGCGTACACCGTAGTCATAACAAATACTGGCAACCAATAACGGACATACGAATTGGCAATCGTGATTATATTTGGATCCGGATTGTCATTAAAAGTCCAGCTGCCATAGATCAAGACCAGGATCGCACCAGCGATCAAAAAGATAGTATGGAAAGCCCATTGACCAGGCCAACGACCAGTTTTACGCGAACGAACAGTGCGGCCGATACGATAGGCTAATGGTATTCCGATCAGTGTGAGCAAACTCATCCACCAGAAAAGTCCGAGCCCATAATAAACACTGTGTCGAGCCATAGCTCTGAGGTCGAGTCCTGCTGGTAGGATCGAGGTGTCTGTGTCGGGACTGACCCCGCCGTTGGCGGGGTTATCTTGCTCTAACGATGTAACGCCGTTACCGGCGTCACTCCCTACGCTCTGCGCCATATACCCAAAACTTAACGGATCTCCATACAGCGAGCTGTTAATCAAAAACACCGGGGCGATCACAACCGCAGTGACTAAACCAAAAAGCACAGCCTGACGCCATTTGATCTGCTTAGCAAAAAAGATAACCACGACCACGATCGCTGGAGCGATCCAAGCAATCTCAGAAGTTCGCACCAACAAAGCACCCCCGAGCATCAGGCCTGAAAGAATAACATCAAGATGCTGATAAACTTTAAAATATTTACTCTTGCCTGTTGACCAGTTACTAAGCGGTCGAACAAATAAAAACCAAACTGCAAAGATCAACAAGGCCACGAATAAAACATTGTGCATCATGGTTCGACTGGTGTAGTACCACCAGGCTGGATGAACCGCAAGCAAAACAGATGCAATCAGTGCCACGCGTCGATCATATAACTTCTCAACCACACTACGCCAAGCAAACAACGCCAACACAGCAACTACTGGAGTAAAATATTTTACTAGCCCAAGTCCGACAACTTTTCCAACAGCCCCGTAAATCAGTGGTAACCCAACAAAACTTATCGGTACCAGCCGTCCCTCAATTGAAAACATACTGCGCGGGAACAAAGAATCATCCAAAGATAAATTCAGCGGCTCAAATAAATACAACCGTAAATTGTCAATCATTGTTTGCGTAAACGTAAAATTTGCCAAAGCATCTGGAGAAACAAAAATCCATGGCATTCCTGCCACGAGAATCAAAGACGAGATAAAGAAGACCAAAGCTACGCCTAGCAAGATCAACTTATCGCGAAGCTTATACTCCATAAGTAAACAAACTGACTACAGCAAAAACAATTGCTAAAGACAGAGTTCCAATAGAAAACGGAATAAACATGTCCACTCCTAACCAAACCGCAATCAGCAAAGCCAACACCCCTGTTACCTGTAGTACCATTTTCATTTTCCCCCAAGTGTTAGCTGGGATGGCACAACTCACTTCGTTTCGCCGGTAAACACCACCAGCAATCAAAATCAGCTCAAGAAAAATAATCACTCCAGCAAAAATAACATTAATGTGCGCTGCGATAATCAGAACCGCGACAGTGGTGATAAGCAGCTTGTCAGCCAACGGATCGTAAAAAGTTCCCCAATCAGTAATCTCTTTTCGTAAACGAGCCAAAGATCCATCAATCATGTCTGTCATTGCTGCAATAAAAAATAAGGGGACACCCCAGGCATAATTTTCAAAAAACAGCAGATACAAAATAATTGGAGTAAGAATCAAGCGCAAAATCGTAAAATGATTTGGCTTAAGCCAATACGGAATCAATGGAATGATCGTATACTTCAGCAGATAATCATGTCGCTGCACCTTATGCGGATCTAAAGGCATATGATAGAATGTTAGAGCTATGGGACATCTCTTTTCTTCTATCAAATATACCAGTTTTACAGTCTTTTTTCTAGTTCTGTTTGTCCTCAATTTTTATAACCTACAGAACTTGTGGCTCGGAGCTATTCTACTGGTTCTGTTTTTAGTTTATTACGGAGCAGCTTTAGGGCGTGTGGTTGTGCCGCATGAGACCTGGCTCCACCGTTCTTGGGTCGGTGGTTTGACCTTGTTGTCGATCATGATGTTGTTGGGAACGGTTACATATTATGTCGGAGCGATCATTCCAGGTCTGTGGGTTCTATATGTCCTCTTGGCCCCATTTGTAATCTACGTTCTTAGCCGCCGCCATTTCCGCGAGCACGATACTTTGCATGATGTTGAACATCGTATCCCAACTGTAACCATTACCGCGGTTATTCTTGGGCTTCTGTTCCTAGTGATCAGCTTTGCTATGCTAGGCGAAGTGTCGATTCTAGAAGCAGTGCGTTCGCCTTGGGAGCGTGTGCCGTTGACCATTTTTATTCCGGTCACAGGATTATGTCTAACCCTGACTGCCTTAGCTCTGCGCGGTCGAGAACGCGCTTGGCTTCTACCCCTGATCATGGCAACCCTGTTTCTTTTTGTTTGTCTGGCAGCTATCGCTTATCCCCTTGGCTACGGCTTTGACACTTTCATTCACCGGGCCACGATCGAGCATATTGCCCAATACGGAACGATCACTCCGAAACCGTTTTATTACATCGGACAATACAGTGCGATCCTATTTGCACACCAGGCTTTTCACTTACCATTAGAAGTGGTCGACCGTTTGCTCTTACCGTTCCTAACCGCGATCCTTCTCCCGTTGGCTTGGTACTTTGGTTTTTATCATCTGTGTGAGAACCGTCGAGCAACCATGTTCTCGGTCCTGGGTGTCTTCTTGATTCCACTAGCTAGTTTTATTGTTACCACACCGCAGGGTCTAGCCAACTTGTGGACAATCTTAATTATTCTGCTCTCAATCCCTTTACTAAAGAGTCAGCGCGGAGTTTCTTTGATCGCCCTGTTCCTGCTCGGACTCACAGCGTTAGCGATTCACCCACTCGCAGGTATCCCAATCGTCTTGTATCTAGCTTTAGTTGCCACCGGACCGTTTGCTACTCGCTCACCTTTTCCTGGAGTCGCTCGCTCACTCTTTGGAACGATCGTCCTTATCGGAAGCGTAATCTTACCGCTTGCTTTTCTGATCAGCTCTAAACTATCTGGTTTGTCTTTAACTATTGACTGGAGCTCGTTGTTGCCGAGTCGACTGTTTGAGTCGTTGAACCTAGAGATCTTTTTTTCAAACAGGTTCGACGCGATCCTAGACTTTGTTTATCTTTACGGCTTTAATACGACACTGATCTTGGTTATTCTGGCAGCGATTGCCATTCTGGTTTTCCGACATCAACTATCACGTCCACTCTACATCCCTTTAATCATGGTCGGAATGTTAATCATCAACTACTTAGTCATGAAAACCGTGGTTGACTTCACCTTCTTGATCGATTACGAGCGCTCCAACTATGCTGATCGCTTGATCCCGCTGGCGACCTACTTCCTGATCCCCTACTTCGGTCTGTTCCTGCTTTGGCTTTGGACCAAACTCTTACATAAACCAATCGCTATCCGTGCCTTTGCTGTTGTTCTGCTCGCAGCGATCATGACCAGTGCTTTTTATCTAACTTACCCGCGCAAAGACAATTACTCCACCTCACACGGCTTTAATGTTGGAGAAGCTGACATGAAAGCAGTGTATCTGATCGAGCAGATGGGACATGAGGACGACTATCTTGTCCTAGCCAACCAATCTGTTTCAGCTGCTGCCATTTGGTCTTTTGGTTTCAAACAATACTATGGCGACATGTTCTACTATCCGATTCCAACTGGCGGAGAACTTTATAATTACTTTTTGACTATGAACGATCTACCTGATCGAGACACAGCTGAAGCAGCCATGTCTTTGGTCGAGGCTGACAAACTTTATTACGTGGTCAACGATTACTGGTGGCAAGCCCCGCGGATCATTGAAACCGCTAAGCGCACTGCCGACTCCTGGATCTCAGTTGATCAGGGCAAGGTTTATATTTTTGAATATCTTAATAATTAATTTTATGTGTAGCGGAAGGCTTTTCCCGCCTTTGGCGGGATCCCGCCACGATAGTGCCGGCGGGAAGCCTTCCATGTCAGCAAAATGGAACCCTAAAGGGTTCCGCTACACAACTAGGTGATATGAACTACAAAGCAAAAGACTTCTCTCATCTACTCGGACTCGAAGGCTTCTCTGACCAGCTTTTGCAAAACCACTTCAAGTTGTACGAAGGCTACGTGGCCAATACTAACAAGCTAATCGAGAAAATCATTAAATTGCATCATGACGGCCAGATGGACACTCCTGAATTCGCTGAGCTCAAGCGTCGTTTGGGATGGGAGTTTAACGGCATGCGTCTGCATTGTTACTATTTCAGAAACTTGTCTAAAGAACCGACATCGTTTGATCCTGGCTCAACATTTGGCAAAGCGCTCGTGGAGCGATTTGGTTCGTTTCAGAGCTTTGAAGAATATTTCAGAGCCAGCAGCTTGCTCCGTGGTATCGGTTGGACCATCCTCTATTATGACCCACTGGGCAAAATGTTTTTCGTAAGCTGGATTAACGAACACGACGTCGGCCATCCTGCTGGTTGCGTCCCGCTCCTGGTTCTTGATGTATTTGAGCACGCCTTCCTGACAGACTACGGCCTGGCACGAGCGGACTATGTAGAGGCCTTTATGAAAGCTATTGATTGGAATGAAGTCAACGAGCGCTTTACTAAGGCCCTTGACACGTCGTTCGCGAACGACGTGTCTTGACAAATAAGGGTAAAGCTGGTAAAGCTAGGGCAGACCTTTCACGGGAGGGACAAGATGTCACGCTATATCCAGGTTGTTAGCGGTCAAGAAGCCAAACAGACCGGATCGATCAACCTCAGGTTGGTTATCGATAACAAGAATCGTGGAGAACCGATCGAACTTCCTTTGCAATCCACGGAAGCCAAGGTGCAACGTGAAGTTGCCCGCTGGCGCGACTTGCATGGACTCAGTGCCACCGAAGTTGGCGAAGTCATGCGTCAGATCTCCAGTGCCCTGCACTACTTCGGTTCTCTTGGCCAAGATTAGTTCAAGCCCAATGTCCGGCTCCCCCTCTTCCACGAGGCCCGCTTCTAGCGGGTCTTTGTTGTTGTAAATCACGTCGTTCGCGAACGACGTGATAAACGAAAGCACCGCTGGTTGGGAATGAACCCACCAGCGGCACGTGCTTGCCCGGCAGCCGCCGGGTAGAAGTTGTTGGTCTCAGTGATGCGATCAGGCCCGTCCGTGCATCCACCGCTTGAGCAGCGGGGTGACGCAGAGCAGGACGCCTCCAGCACCGATGGAGAAGACGATCAGGGTGAACCACAGGTTGATCTCGTAGTGGTGACAGATCGCTTCGAGACGACCGGACAGATAGTCGGCGACCGCAGTACAGGCGAACCAGATCCCCATCATCATAGACACGCGACGTACCGGCGAGAGCTTGGTCACCATGGACAGACCAATCGGCGACAGACACAGCTCTCCTAGGGTATGCAGCAAGTAGACCATAACCAGCCACATGATCCCGGCCTTGCCCGCGGTGTCTGCGACCTGCTGGCCGAAGTACATCACCACGAATCCCAGACCGAGGATGATCATCCCCACGCCCATCTTGGCCGGGGTGGACAGGCCTTGGGCCTTCTTGTCATTCCACTTCCAGAGCAAGGAAAACAGCGGAGCCAGGATGAAAATGAACAGAGGGTTGATCCCCTGGAACCATGTTGCCGGCATCTCCCAGCTACCGATGTGACGGTCAGTTTGCTCGTAGGCGAACAGGTTCATCGTTCCACCGGCCTGCTCAAAGCCCATCCAGAAAAAGATGACAAAGACCGACATCACGATGATCGCGCCGATGCGCTCCCACTCCTCACGACTGTTGTCGCGGTTGATGAAGCCGAACCCACCGCAAGCCAGCACGAGAAAGCCGATTCCGAGACCCAGCTTGACCACCCCAGGAATGATATCCATCAGTGGACCCAGAGCGGCCTGCCACAGCAGGACGAATCCCACCGAAGCTACAGTCATGCCTCCGGCCCAGAGCAGGATGTCAAGCAAGTCTTTGGCGTTGAGCCGAGACTCGGGCGTGACCTCACGTCCCGGGGGGAACCCAGCGGTCCCCAGCAAGCGCTGTCCCACCAGGAACAGCAACAAGCTAGCGATCATCACTGCACCAGCGATGTAGAAGCCAAAGGCCCACCCGGCTGCAACATGAGGATCGACCTCGGATAACTTCTCGGCATGGCCGGCAGCGAAGATGGCTATGAAGGCTCCGAGGTTTATCCCCATGTAGAAGATAGTGAAGGCACTGTCGCGGCGGGGATCCTTCTCCTCGTACAGCCCACTGACGATAGTCGAGATGTTGGGCTTGAAGAAGCCGTTACCCACGATGATCAGCGCCAGACCGTGGTAGAGCAGGTCAGGAGAGGTCATGGTGAACAGGCCAGCCATCATGACCAGGCCGCCAGCGAAGATCGCCTTGCGGGCGCCCAGGATCTTGTCTGCGAAGTAGCCACCGACCAGGGCGGACAGGTAGACCAGGAGCAGGTACGTGGCGTACAGCTCCAGAGCCTGGTCACGGATGACCTGTTCGTCCAAAGCCTGGTCAAAGAAGATGACCTTGGTCAGGTACAGGATCAGGATCGCCCGCATGGTGTAGAACGAGAACCGCTCCGCGGCCTCGGTTCCGAACAGGACGTACAGACCTGCAGGGTGCCCTTGCTTCTCTGTCATTTCCGACTCCTCCACTCTGTTTCGTGCTCGGTTTTAGACCAATTTGAAAAGACCGCTTCGAAAGAGCAGTCCCCCATTACCTTTGCGCCCCAGTTTGGCGCATTTTCCGATTTTTGTCAATTAAACGAAAACACTGCTGGTAGGGAGAAGCCCCGCCAGCAGCGCGTATAGAAATGTTGGTCTCGTAGGCTAACCAGCTGTCGTCTTGAGTTCGATGACCATGACCAGGATCCCCATGATGGCAGCCCCGGCAACAAGTCCGGCGCACAAGGTTGTGTCCTGGAAAACGCGACGATACCAAGGTAGTCGCTGGTTCTCTCCATCTACCTCCTCGTCCGATTTACCTTTCTCATTCACCCCAGTAATCTTCTTGATCAGCCAGAAGGTGAGAGCACCCGAACCCATGATCAGGCTGGTCGAGAACGGAAGGATGAAAGCCAGGCCAAAAGCCACGGTCGTGACCAAGAAACGCTTCTTGAGGAGTATGTCAGCCCCCTCGAAGACGACTCCCAGAATCAAGCCGACGATCACGGCCACCTGTGCCGTGGGATGAAGAACCCCGAGGCCCTGGGATAGCAGATCAGCCACCGCTTTCCAAACCACGGCACTGGGAAGGAGCATTTTTTCAGTACCAAACAATTCGACGTCGCCTGCGAAAAGGGAGTAGAAAACCGGAACAGCCACACACGTGCCAACCGCTGCCCCAATGACATGGGCCATGGCCTGGTGACGCGGCTTGGCGCCGAGCATGTACCCCGGCTTGATGTCCATCAACAGGTTGGAAGCGTTGCTTGCCGTGCCTGCCGTGATCCCGGCGGTCATCAGGTTGGTCGGAATGTTCCCCGGGGCAAGCATGGCGTAGGTCAACTGCGTCAATTTGCCCAAGGCACTGACTGGAGTAATCGAGGTCAGTCCTGTGGAATTTGCTCCGATCAGAGCAAAGACGAACACCAGCGGTATAGCCACCACAGCTAACCAAACCTTCATTCCGAAGTACGAGGAAGCCATCAGCACGACGAAGAAACCAACAACTGGAATACCGATCACGAACACCCTCATGGGCAATTCGATCTTGCTCATCTGGCGGGCAACCTCAGCATCTTCACCGTCCAGGTTCTCACCATTCCGGCGGCGCAGTGATTTGAACGCCGAGATGATCACTCGCGGCTTGGACAGGAAGGAGAAGATCGAGGCCGAAGCCATCATGGCTACTCCACCCCAAAGTGCCCACATGGTGATCTGTTTGTAGCCCATTGCACCATCATCCCCCGGAAGGATGATTCCCACCTGGATCAGGTGCGGAGCCAGGATGAAGTAGTTGATTGCTCCACCGAGAATCAGCGAGAGGCCGGTCCGTGGCCCCATCAGGCCCCCAGCAGCGAACATGGCCAAATCTGTTTCGATTCCGATGGTGAGCTCACGCAAGCTGGTCCCCTTGATCGAGGGTCGCCATTCGATGACTCGATACAGGTAGTCCTCGAGGTATGGAGGAACAGCCAGAATCTTGAGGTGGACCTTCTCCAACAAAGCCCCGCTACGGAACACAGTGAAGATGGCAGCCATCGCCCCAGATATTGCCAAGGTCTTGGCTTTGAAGATACCCACCCCGGCGTCTTTGGTATGCAGTCCATCGAGCACGACACCACAGGCTTTCCCTTCTGGGAAATCGAGTTGGTCGTCATTGATGAATCGCCGCTTGAGCGGGAAGGCGAAAAGAACACCCAGAAGCGCCAGAGCGATGACCCAGGTGATCACCTGCCACATCGGGATGACGTTACCAGTGAACATCATGTAGGCCGGGATGCTGGCGATCAGCGGTCCGGTCATGTAACCAGCGGCTGTGGCACACGACTGCATGGCATTGTTCTCCAGAACGGTCATCTCATCACCTAGACCCACCTTGGACAGTGCCTTGAAGAAGGCAAAGGAGATGATGACCGAGGTGATACCTACACCGAGCGACCAGCCGGTCTTGATCCCGATGTACAGGTTGGTCAGGCACAGAACACCACCCAGAAGTGCACCGGTGAGACCGGAGCGTAGGGTGAGCTGCGGCATGTCGCCTCGCCAGATGTTCTCGAGCCACCAACGGTCTTTTTCCGCCAGCGTCATGGTCCGAACTTGCTCTGGATCCAACTGTCTGATCGTCATCACGATCCCCCAATTTTCTCTGCTCTCGCGAAGCAGTTTGTTTATTTGAGACCAATTTTAAAGACCGACTCGAAAAGAGCGGTCCCCCATTGCGCCCTAGTTTGGCGTATTTTTAGCAATTTGTCAAACCTCCTTTAAAATGGTCTCAAGGCGATCTAAATAATGAGTCATGGCATGGTCAGCAATGGCCATACGAATCTCATCCTGGCGGTTAAACCAAGCCTTACGGCCTTCTGCCAGCCATTGTATTTTCTCAAGTAAATCTGCTGCATCACCAGGCTCGAACAGATACCCATTGCCACCCTCGTGGATCAACTCTGGAACTCCACCGATGCGCGAAGCAATCACTGGCACACCACAGGACAAACTTTCGTAAATGACCATGGGCGAATTTTCATAGCACAGCGAAGGCACGATGGTGCAGTCACTAGCACCAATTAGAACGGTGGCCTCGTCCAGCGTATAGGATCCGAAAAACTTGATCCGTGAGTCAATAATAGCCAGGCTTTTTAATTTGTTATCCAGCGAGCCCTTGCCAGCAACTGTTAGTTCGAAATCGATACTGGACTCGCGCAAGGTATCGAGCAGCCAGGTCAAACCCTTATGTTCTTCCAGCGAGCCTAGAAAGAGTAGTTTGAGCGGACCCTTAGGATGAGCTCGTTGAGTGATCCCAAACTCAGGAGCTGGATTTGGTAGAACATGGGCCGAAGAATCTCGGAAGAAATTTTTGTCTCGATAAAATTTAAGCAGAAACTTAGACGGCGAAATAATTTGGGTTGGTGAACCAAAAGCTCGGCGAGTAGCTCGTTCATAGCGCTCCTGCCACCGTCCTTTGTTCATCCAGTGATCCTCATCGCCTTTGATTAACATTCCACTGGCAATCGAGAGTTGAACATCATGCAAAACATGTACGTGTGGGATCCGGAGCTTCTTGATCACTCGAGGGATCGACAATCCGATTCCCTTCAGATTGTGAGTCATGACCAGATCTGGTTGGATCTGGACTAAAAGGTCGTTAACCTGTTTTGCACTAGATCGAGAAAACAGATCAAGGGTGTGCCAGATCATTCGTTTCCACAACGATTGGGTTCGATCTTCAAGAACGTAGTAGAGATTCTTAGGTCGAAAACGAAAAACCTGCATCCCTTCTTCTTGGGACTCTAAAACTTCCCCACTCTCTGGACGAGTCGAGATCACAGTCACCTCATGCCCACGATCTCTAAGACCGCAAGCGACTCGATGAGCCATCCGCTCTGCTCCGCCTCGCATGTATGGAGGAAAGAGATTTGAAATCACACAAATTTTCATAATTCTAGAAAATCTTCTTAGCCATCTCTGATGGCGTCTGACCTTCAAACCGGATCAAAGATCCGTTAGAAGACTTTTATAAACCCCCTCTAACTTATCCATTAACACTGACCAATCGTATTTTTCTTCAACTCGTTTTCGGGCAGCTTGGCCATAAGACCGACAACGTGACTTATTAGACAACATGTCCTTTAATGCCATTTTCAAATCTTGTACATTTCCTGGGGAGGCTACCAATCCGGTTTCTTTATCTTTAATCACTGAACGCACACCCGGTAGATCAGACACTATTGAGGGTAGACCCGAGGCTGCAGCCTCAACAGTAACCACACCGAATGCTTCTGAGGAATCTGTCGCTGGCAGCACATGTACATCAGCGGCGCGATAATACTCAGGCAGATCCTCAACACTAACGTTGCCAGCAAAATGCACTCGCTCAGCTAGACCCAGCTTCTTAGCCAGCGCTTGGTAGCTAGCTTGGAGATCACCGCTACCAACAATAATCGCGTGCCAAGAATTATTAATCGTCTTCTTTTCTCCTTCCCAAGAATCAGCTGAAATCTTTTTCAAAGCTTTGAGTAAAATCGGAATACCTTTGAAATAGTGAGCGCGATCCAGGCCACCAACAAAAATAATTGTTGGAGCATCATGTGGAATCCCAAGCTTAGAGCGGACCTTGTCGCTCTGGCCTGGTCGAAATCGCTCGATATCAACTCCAAACGGCATCTCAACAAACTTATCTTTGTCCTGATCAAAAACTGAGCGAATACTCGAATTTTCCAGATAATCAAACGAGTTTACTAAAATCTTGTCTGACGCTCCCAGAACCATCTTTTTTACGATCTCTCCATGAGTCTTAAAAATCAATCCCTTCAATCCTTTGCCAAAAACATCGTGATGATAAGTTGTTACCAGCGGTGTGTTGCTCATCATTTTCCAAGTGGCCACGAACTCAGCCCCGCCAAAAAAAGGATAATGCAAATGAACCAGGTCGAAACCGAGTAACTTGTTTCGCAACTCTGGAACAAAGGCTGCGTTACCGATCTTGAACAATGGTTTTAAATTGACTCCGGGAGCAAATACCTCAACCTCGTGCCCACGTTTTTTCAAATGCTCTGTGTATTCAAAAGCCACGGCGCCAATTCCGCCGCGGTAAGGAGGATAAACTGGAGTAACTTGAGCAATCTTCATAGCGTCACCATCTTATCAAAAAGTAAGTTGCGTACCAAATCAGACTCATGACCGGATTAACTAAAAAATCTACAACTGGATTAGAGGTCTCTTGATGTTCAACCTTACCTGTGAACAGGTCCATAATTGTCCGGTCTGAGACACGACGAGACTCTTGCGATAAGCGCCGCTTGACGCGAATATTCTTGATTGTTTTCGGACTCAGAAGATCAACGTAGCTAAGCAGCTTGTCGCGGAACCAACCTGAAGGGATTGAAGCGAACAGAATCGCGATCTCCATCACCAACAAGCTTGGGAGAAGCAAAAGGATCGTGCCCCATCGGAGATGGGTCAGGAGAACAACAAAACGATTACGCTCCATCCAGAACATTTTTTCAACTGAACGCGAGAATTCATACTTGTGATACACGATCGATTTTGAAGCTAGCACATTTTTGTATCCTGCAAGACGAATGCGCCAACCAAGATCTAGGTCTTCGTGGTAGAGCCACAAAAATTCGTCGAGTCCGCCGATGCGGCGTAACAGGTCGGCTCGGTAAAGTACAGCGGCGCCGCTAGCGTAAGCGATCTCATGTGTAGCGGAACCCTTTAGGGTTCCATTTTGCTGATATGGAAGGCTTCCCGCCGGCACTATCGTGGCGGGATCCCGCCAAAGGCGGGAAAAGCCTTCCGCTACACATTCTAGAGGTCGACCATTATCTCTAACAAAACCAAATCCCAAAAAATGAGTCATGCCCCCAGTCGAATTAATTATTTCAGGGTCTTGCCATAACAACATTAACGATTGTACAGACCCAATCTTTGAGTCTGACTCAGCAACCACAACCGCACGCTCAATTGCCTCAGGTGCAAACTTAGCATCGTTGTTCAGTAAATACACGTAATCATACCCTTCAAGCAAGGCGTGATTAATCCCCTGGTTATTCCCGATAGCAAACCCAGTGTTCTTATCATTTGGGAAAAAATCAATCTCTGGCAAGTCCTGACCAGATCGTGGCAAGACTTTCTTTTTTATATATTCAGCTGAATCATCTTTACCCGGATTGTCCACGATAATCAATTTCATCAGCTCACGCGGATAAGTCTGTTGTTCCAATGACAAAACAACGTCGTCAATATAAGGACGAGCGTTGTATGCAAGATAGATTATGGCTACCTTTGGTTTGGTCACACTACAGTTGGGTCAACAATAACTTATTGGCTTTAACGTATTCAATCGTCTTTTCCAATCCTTCTTCCAAGCGCACTAGTGGCAACCAGCCCAGATCCTTAGCTTTTTCAATCCGAGGCAGACCAAGCTCAGTCAGGAACGGTAAGTCAGTTTCAAATTTAACTTTCGAAGATGAACCGGTCATCTCAACAATCTTATTAGCCACATCAATCATCTTCACATCCTGCTCATCACCAAAGTTAATCGGACCAAGTCCTGGTTTAGCAGCCATAAAGCGAACCAGACCATCAACCACATCAGTCACATAACAAAGCGAGGTGCTAAACTCCTTATTGCCATAAATCACCAGCTCCTTACCATCAATGGCGTTGAGAACAAAGTCAGGAATCAGATGACCGTCAAACAATGGCATGCGTGGGCCATACGTACGGAAGATACGGGCGATCTTAGTATCAATCCCGTGAACCTGGCGATAGGTCTCAAACATGGTTTCAGAAAAACGCTTGCCTTCATCATAACAGCCGCGTGGTGAAAGATGGTCTAACACGCCTTTCCGTGTTTCATCAAAGAAAAGCTCATCACCATCTCGACTGCCATAAACTACAGAAGTTGAACCAAGCAGGATCTTTGACTGATACTTCACAGCCATTTCCAAGACATGGTAGTTGCCTACGGAATTTGAAAGCAGAGTCTGAACTTTGAACTGATCAAAATTTTTGATCGAGGTTGGACAAGCCATGTGATAAATCTCTTGAATCCCCTCAAAGGCGATTTTCAATGGTTCCAACTCTGGATTCTTTTCAATATTAAACGCTTGATTAAGATCCTGACGAATAAAATAAAAATCCGGATTTTGCAACAAGGCGTTTATATTCCGAACATGAGAAGTCAAAAAATTATCAATACAGATAACTGCATTTCCCTCTTTGAGCAAGCGCTCGCACAGGTGAGAACCAATAAAACCAGCTCCCCCAGTGACTAAAATAGTTTTCTTTTGGTTTGCCATATGTTTGAATTCTACCTTAACCGGTCCAAGATTACCAGGCAGCAATGTTGATACCTCCACTAAAACTCTCATCAAAAGCGTACCATTGGGCAATCACGGTTTCTTCACTAAAAATACGCAAATGTGGTCCGCCGCCAGGTCCAGCAGCCACAATAATCTCGTCTATTCCATCCCCATGCATATCCCCTATCCCGATATGAACTCCTCCGCGGAAATTTTCGTCGTAAGCGAAAAAGCTCAGTTCAACGTTTCCGTTCTGATCAAAAGACCTTACATGAGGACCACCACCGTCATCAGTTCCGGTTACAATCTCTTGTTCTCCATCGCCGTCAACATCACCGACCCCAACATAAATTCCTTTGTCGTAAGTTGAGGCGTAAGCGTCAAAAGTCTTTAAAATTGAACCGTTGTATTTAATAATCTTAACTTCTGGAGCACCACCAGGACCAAGCCCGGTAATAATCTCGTCTATTCCGTCGCCATCCATATCACCAGCAGCCACGCGAATACTGTGGTGAGCGTAACCGGCAAGCCAAAGTGTGCGCAAACGACTTCCAGTGTGATCGAAAATTCTCACCCGGCCTTGGGGGTCAGATTCAGAACTAACAATAACCTCATCGATCCCATCGCCGTTAACATCGCCGGTAGCAACATAGATCCCGGAATGATCATATTCTTCGAAAGCAAAGAAGGAACCAATGACTGTCCCATCAAGCTCCAAGACCTGTACCTGTGGACCGCCACCAGGACCAGCTCCGGTAATGATTTCCTCTACCCCGTCTCCATCAACATCACCCATGGCTACTCGAACTCCGCCCATAAAGTCCGAGGTGTAAGCATCGTATGAATTCAATTGCTCAGTATACAAATTAAATCGCCGCACTTCTGGACCGAGTTCAGAATGCGGAGCCACAACCAAGGAAAGGCTAGAATTCTCAATCGCTGTTGCTGTAGCAAAACTTGGTGCCAACTCAAAAGCGCGAGCGATGTTCAAACGCCCAGCTCCCATGTCTCCGGCGTACGCGGTACCGATGGCCACTGGATCAACAGACAACTGCAGTACAGTTTGCAAATCATCAACAGACAAAGTTGGGTATTCTGCCAGCAACAAAGCGATCGCTCCGGTCACCTGTGGTGCAGCCACTGAAGTCCCGCTCCAGCCACCACTGTAAAAACTAGACAGATCAACGTCAGCATTATTCCGATACTGCGTTCCATAAACATCAGTTCCTGGAGCAGAGATGTCAACACAAGAACCATAGTTAGAAAAACCAGTCTTTTCATCATCCTCGTCACTGGCAGCTACACCGATTACCCAGTCTTGACCATCAAAACGTTCGTAACAAGCAGGATAGATCGGGGTAACATCAAGGTCACCATTGCCATAGTTGTCATCGTTGCCAACAGCAGCCACCACAGCTACTCCAGCGTTATAAGCGTTGCGAATTGATTGGCGGTATCCAGGGTCAATACTTAGACCAGTAAAACTAGAATTGATTACTTTAGCCCCGTTGGCTACAGCGTAGTTAACCGCTTCTGTAGCGTTGTCTGACGTTCCTGAACCAAGACCATCAAGGATCCGCAACGGCATGATCTGGACATCCCAGTTCACCCCAGCGATTCCACTATTATTATCGCCTACAGCCCCGATCATTCCAGCAACTAAAGTTCCGTGAACCACGGCGTCAGTCGTATACGGTTCATACAGATTTGGTTCAGGGTCATTGTCGTAATCAACAAAATCCCAGCCGTGAGTGTCGTCAATGTAACCGTTGCCATCATCATCAATTCCGTTGCCAGCAATTTCACCAGTATTAGTCCAAAGATTATCGCGCAGGTCAGGATGATCCATGTCTAGGCCAGAATCCAAAATAGCCACGACAACTGTACTTGATCCTGTAGTCTCATCCCAAGCATCGTAAACACTAATTTGATCCAAATACCACTGCTGACTAAGCTGAGTGTCATCAGGAGTTAGTGCCCGAACTGGTGAAACAAAAAACAGGCAGAAACAAACTGCCAGAAAAGGAATAAGTCCTTTTTTTATTTTGAATTTGACCATGCTAGACGAATTTCTGCTAGACGAGCTTCCAAAATTTCGTTTTCTGGATTTAAATCAATCGCCACCTCGTAATGCGAAACAGCGCGATCAAACTCCCCTTGTTCAAAATACCATTCACCCAGAGCTGACAACAATCCTGATGTCTGACCAATATGATTAACAGCTAGTTCTAAGATTACTTTCACTCGATCTTTGTGTTCAGGAATATTTTCGTTAATCAGGTCAACCAACTTCAAAACATGGGACTCGCTGCCAGAAAGTTCAGCCGCAGCAATCCAAGCTTCTTCAGCACCATAGTAATCCTGCATCAAGTTAAGTGTAGTTCCTAGATTCTCTAAAGCCGGAACGTCATTGGGTTCACGAACCAAAATCATTCCATACATCTCCTTAGCCTTGGCTAATTCCCCAACAGTGTTATAAGCATTACCTAACTCAAGTAAATCCCCTAAACTTGGTTCTTCACCTTGACTCTCAATAGAAGCCTCTAATTCAGCGATCTTTTGATCATAATAAATCTGAACCTCTTCAGTCAGACCACGATCAATATAAGACAAAAATTCAGTTTCCGCACCAGAACCATCGCTTTGATATCGTAAATAATCTTGAAGCCAAAAAGCGCCAACAGAGACGATTACAACAATCGCCACTAAAACTATATAACCTCTAAATCTGGATAACTGTTTCATAATGAGCTTATTCTACCTTAGGACAATTATGATGTCAAAGCGAAAGCAGGGTCCGAAGACCCTGCTTTACGCTGGTTAAACATGCCCTTTATCGACACGATTAACATGGCTTTTTAGCCAATTCAATACTAGTAGACGATTGTTCCACCATTGACTGGAAGACCAGGAACGTATGTACCATCGATATTGGTGTTGGCACTATATCCGTTAGTGTCATCCCATTCGATTGCATCAAAGGTTTCAAAGTCTGCACTGTCATAAGCGTCAATCGTTGCCTCAGCCTCAATGTCAAGACGAATTGAGTTGTCATTGGCTCCGCTAGCACCAGTGGTATCCATATACAAACTATATGTATTGGTATCACCAGCTGAAATAGTTACTGAGTCATCAGTGGTTTCCTCAAGGTTGAGGTTAATGAACTTGATGTCCTCACCAGCATCACAGTCTGGGGTATCAGCTACAGCAGCAGTTGCGTCAGCTGTCTCCCAGTCAGCATTCTCTGACTCAAGAGCAGTTGCTGGAGCATCTAAATCATAGATAGTGAACTCAGCACCACTTCCGTCTCCAAGAGCACCATCACAGTCGTTCCAGGTAGTTGCACCTGTATCAGTTGATGCGAGGGTGAAAGTGAAGTCGTGAACAGTAACATCACCACGTGAGTCAGCGCTTACGTTGAAGCGAAGAACCTCAGCTAGTCCTGGGATTCCAGCACCACTTGGGCTGCCAGAAGCAAGACTCATGGTTGGCTTAGAAGCGTAGATGGTCATGTCATTAGCTGCACCAGTACCAGTGATAGTAGTATCAAGGACTTGTGAACCGATTCCGATAGCTTCAAAGTTATCGTTATCTGTATCCATATCAAGACCAATGGTAGCACCTGAAGCAACACCAGAGATACCAACTGAGTTGGTGTCAATGTAGATCTCCATGTAAGAAGCACCTGAAGCAGGTACGTACCAATCAATGTTATTGAAGTCTACATAACCGCTAGTAACGTACGCAGTCTTTGTGACCTCGTCACCGTTACTGTCAGTGTAAACAGCTTTAACACTTTCAGCCATTGCAGTGCTGGTCTTAGAAGCGCTGTTCTCAAGTCGAATCTTGCGAACACTTGAAGCTTCGTAACCACTAGTTGCTGTAGCTTTGATCTTAGAGACCAAAACATCAGTAGAATCACCTAGGATGATGGCAGAATCTGGTGTATCAGAAGCTGCAACAAAGGTAACACTATCGCTATCCTGAACGATCTGGTAAGTGGTTGGAGCTGTAGCACTTTCGTTACGTGCAGCATCACCACCACTAATAGTTGGAGCACTTCCATCTGAATCAATAGCTGTCACATCAGTAGTTGCATCAATGTAAATAGCGTACTCGTCAACTGTACTGTCCTCAAGAGCTGAAACATAATTAATGTCACAGCGGACTAACATCTGTCCGACCTCACCAGCTTCAACAGTCCATTCGAATGAGGTGAAGTTAGCAATATCAGTAGTTGAATCAAATGACTCTGGGCCATCGATCAAACTTCCGGTCAAGCCATCATACAAGCTACATGAGCTGATGTAATCAGCTGGAGTAGCAATAGCGTCCTCACCGAAGGTTCCGTTACCACTAGTTGAGTCACCAAGAACCTTAAGGTTAATATCAGTCATGGTAATGTCTGAAGCCTGGTTGGCTGTAAATGAGAAGCCAACAAAGTCAACATCACTTGTACCCTTAACCCATGTTCCGTCTCCAGGTGGCTCAGAAACACCGATAGTCAATGTTGCTGCCTTAACCTGTTGAGCGGTTCCTGAGAGGTTTGAACCTGGAACGATGTCAGTTAGAGCATCACCATTAACGTCCTCAGCGTTGATACTTGCAGTGTTCATCTGAGCACCGAAGTAGTCGTCAGCAATAGCGCTGCTGTATACGTCAGCAGTAACAATCAAGTCAAGGCTTTCACCAGCTTCCATTGTGAAGTCGTCAGTGAAGGTCAACTGCTGATAAGCGTCATCACTACCAGTTACACTAGTAGTAGATAGCTCTTGTGGTCCCATTAAGACACCACCGCCATCAGCGTAACGAATGCTAATATCAGACAAGTTAGCCTGAGTAGCGCTGTAAATCAAACCGTCAGTGTCATCAGAAGCATCAGTAGTTTCAGAAGAGAAGTCAACTGATCCGTCGTCAGAAGCGTCATCATCACCACCCATAGTGATGTAGATGTCCTTAACGGTCATGTACTCAGAAGCGGTCAAAGTGAACTCCATAAAAGTTACATCTGTACCACCCTGTTCAATAGTTCCAGCTGCTGGGCTACCACTATAAGCTACTGTAATCTGTCCACCCTGAAGAGTCATGTAAGAACACTCACTAGTTGTGGCAGTACAGTTAGCTGAAGTTGAGTCGTAAGCAGTGTTATCAACGTACATGTTGAAGCCGAAATCGCTTCCCATAGCCAAGAGGTCAGTATCCTCAGGGATAGTAACCTTCAAGGTATCGCTAGCATCACCGCCAACGTCTGCTTTCATGTCAAAGTTACGGCTCTGACCTTCTTCGATCACATATGGATCAGCCGAGAGGTCAAAAGTAACTAGATCACCACTAACTGTACCGGCAGCCAGAAGATCTGTGCCCTGATACAGCTCATAGTTGCTGTGGTCAGCTGACTTTCGAACTGTGAAAGCGAGGTGCTCAATACTAGCATTTTCGCTTGAAGCAGCAATGTTGATCTTAGAGATAGTAGCTCCATCTTCACCGATAGTTGGGTTAGCTGGGTTACCATTCTTAGTAATAGTAACTGTACCAGCGTCTGTCTCTGAGAAAGTCATGGTGTTACCAGTAATTGGGAAAGCACCACCAACGTTAGCAGTAGTAGTAACGCTGTCCATAGCACCCAAACCAATGTTGGCTGTATCACCTGGAACTGCTCCGTCTGGAGCAATTACATCACCACGCACAGTGAAAGTGCGGTCACTTCCAGCGAAATCAAGACTGAGTCCGTTGAAAGTAATCTGACGAGTTGAAGCGTTAACACTTCGACCATCAGTCAAACGCTCATTTCCTTCGTAAAGGTAAACGTTTGCTAGGTCAGCAGTTGCACCAACTCCGCCGTAGTCAAATACCAAACCAGTTACTGAACCGGTTCCACTTACATCAAAAGTAAGGAATGGAACAGCAGCAGCACCCTCAGGGATAGTAGCAGCAGCTGCGGTATCTGTAGCAAGAGAGAAGGTTAGGTCACCATCAGCCACAACCTCGGCTTCTGATTCAGAAACCTGAGAAGTGTCTGAAAGACGTCCCTCGTTAGCCTCTACATCATCTCCTGCAGTCATGGCATCGAGATCAACTCCCTCACCATCGAGCAAGAAACGAGTCTGGAAACGGTTATCTGTAAATCCGTCGTCAGTGACTAAGCGCTTCTCACCATCCCAAATAAGGTAGGTAGAGCCACTCACGAGCGCACCTTCATAACCTGCTGAAGCATCCATAAGTGATGTTCCTTCAGTGTAATCAGTGAAGTAAACATCAGCTACATCATCGATGAACTGATTCCAGTCATCACCAGCCAAACCCACAGCTACATCTTCAGTCTCAATCCATCGGATTGTTCCGTCAGGAGTAACAGCGTAAGTCTTAGCTGAACTTTCGATTTTAATCCAACGTGAACCAGGTCGATAAACGACGTTACCAGCGAGGGCGATATCAGCCAACTCAGCATCGGTAATGGTAGTCACGTCTGAGAAATCTTCATACCATGTAAAGTATGTTTTCTCGTTAGGGAAAGAATAGCGCTGACCATCCTCTGCGTAGTAGTACACTGTTGAAAGTGTCTCACCTACGATAAGGTCACCGGCATCAACAGCTTGAGCTGTTGGAGCAACAAGCGCAGCAATACCTACTGTCCAGAGGATAGTAGCGGTAGCCACTGCGATGGTAAAGGCTTTCTTCCCAATGCGTAATGCATCATTCATATTTTGTTTGAACCTTTCTTGGTTAATACTTATGC
>CAYZPO010000010.1:0-23071 GCA_964480695.1 uncultured Gammaproteobacteria bacterium
GCCTGTTCGCCATCCCTGGCGCCCGCCGCAAGTGAGAAAGTGCCCTGCACCTCCTCCCTCCTCGCCGGGCGCTTCTTCTTTTGAAAATTTGAAATCCCAAGCACCAAATCACAAATTCCAAATAAATATCAAAAATCAAATTAGAAACTTGGTATTTGGAGCTTGGCTCTTATTTGAAATTTGATGCTTGTTATTTGTAATTTCTAACTCTATAATACCCCCATGCCCAAACTAGCCTTGAACAAACGAGCGCGATTTGACTATGAATTCCTGGAAACTTTCGAGGGTGGTTTAGCGTTGTCTGGAGCTGAAGTAAAATCATGTAAAGAAGGGCACGTCCAGCTCAAAGGGGCCTTTATCTCGATCAAGGACGGTGAGCTGTGGTTACGTAACGCTTATATTGCTCCGTACAAACCAGCTGGCAAGCAACCAGACTACGATCCTGATCAAGACAGAAAGATTCTAGTCCACCGGGCCGAGCTTAAACGCCTGATCGGAAAAACCCAGGAAGCTGGGTTGACAATTGTGCCTATTTCCCTCTATACTAAGGCACGTCTTGTGAAACTTGAGTTCGCTTTAGCTCGTGGAAAAAAGAAGTACGAGAAGCGCGAAACGATCAAGAAACGAGATCTAGATCGAAAGATCCGAGAACACTTGAAAGAGTAATTCGGGGATGATCGGTTTCGATGGGAGTTCCCTACATCACATGCAAGTCAAGGTGGCGTTCTGACCTTGTAAATCCCAGAACGCAGAGAATTCAAATGCCAATCTATTCTCAAAAGTGAAGAACGCTTTCAGTGTTCCTAACTTTGCAATGGCTGTCGCTTAATAGCGACCTTAGTCCGGCTTAGCCGGACCCAAAGCCCAGCTGAGCTGGGAGTCCACTCCCTTCCCTGATGCTCAATAAAGGAAGATCGAGTGTCAACCCCCATTGAGCTGGATCAATGCTTTGCTGATGGGCTGCGATCGAGATCTGGTCATTGGCACCGACGATCGTCTTTTTGTCTCGTCTTTAGCGATCGGCGTAATCAGATGAGACTATGCTTGTAGAGTTGTTTTGTTAAAGCTTTCCAGACGCGGGTTCGATTCCCGCCATCTCCACCATCCTTCGCTCCAGCAAGATATTAAAGATTAATCTAGTAACATGCGAATCCATCGACACCGAATGGGAAAAACCAAAATCAAGATTCCTCATTATCAAATTAATGAGAAAATTCGAGCTGAAGAAGTTCGGGTGATTGATGATGAAAGTACTGCTCTTGGGATTATGAAAACTTCTGAGGCGATTAAAATCGCCAAAGAAAAGGAATTAGATCTGGTTGAGGTTTCTCCAAAAGCTGACCCTCCGGTGTGTAAAATTTTGGACTGGGGACAGTTTAAATATCAGAAAGAAAAAGAGGTTAAGAAGCAGCGAGCGACTTCTAAAGAGGTCGATATTAAAGGAATTCGCCTTTCCCCTCGCATTGGCCAGCACGATTTAGAGGTGCGTTTAGGGCGAGCGACTAAATTCTTGGAACGTGGTGATAAGGTTAGAATCGAGATTGTTATGCGCGGCCGAGAAAAAGCTCACGCTGACGTGGCCAGAGATGTAGTCAGTGATTTTATTGCCAAGTTACGCGAAAAATACTCTATCCGCATTGAACAACCGATCAGCAAACAAGGTGGACGGTTGACAACTATAGTGGCTAGGGAGTAGAATTAGGCTCGACTTATGAAACAGAAGACCCACAAAGCGCTGGCTAAGCGCGTTAAAATAACCAAGACTGGAAAGATCAAAAAACGTCATTCTGGACAGGATCATTTTAATTCCAGTTCTTCAAGTAAAATTACCAGAAAAAAGCGCCGAGATAACACTCTTTCTAAATCGAATGTGAAGGCGGTTAAAGACATGCTTCCATATGCCTAGAGTCAAACGAGGAACAATGCACACCAAAAAACGTCGAAACATCTTGGCTAAAACCAAGGGTTTTCAATGGGGACGGAAGTCCAAGATCCGCTTTGCCCGAGTTGCCGCTCTTAAGGCTGGGGCTTACGCTTACCGAGATCGACGAAATAAAAAGCGTGAAATGCGCCGTTTGTGGCAGATTAAGATTAATGCTGGAGCTCGGACTCTTGGAACTACTTATAGCAAATTGATTAATGGCCTTGGAAACGCTGATATTGAGATCGATCGAAAAATTCTAGCTGATCTAGCTGAACATAATCCAGAAACCTTTAAAGCTGTGGTTGAAAAAGTAAAATAAAGGCAAAATTTAGACAAATTTAACAGAAGCAGGGTTGACAAACCCCTGTTTTTGTGCTAAATTATGCTGTCTTGCATTATGGCAGATCGTACTTAACGATCACCTAATGCGGACCTCAACAAAAGCAAAACGAAGACAACAGACAACGTTCGAGACAATCACAACGGAGAGGAGGCCGACATGGCCATCATCGCAAAGGCAATCCGCCTGGACGGATCCGAGGAGACCCTGGTTCCTGGTGGAAACGTAGACCTGGGCGCCCTCGCCATCGGCGAGGAGTGGATGATCAAGATCGTTCTGAGCGACCCGCACTACGACGTGTCGGCTGGCCCACCAGCGCCGGCAGCCAGGGTCACGGTGACCGACGTGGACGGCAACACCGAGCTCCCGGATGGTGACACATTCGAGAACGCGGACATCCCGGCTGGAAGGTACGAGGACACGGTCCAGTTCAAGGTCAAGGCTGCCGAGGCCGGGACCCAGAACCTGTCCGTGACCCTGGAGTTCACGGACCTGGCCGCGCCGCACGGTGACACCCAGACCTTCGAGATCACCGGCAACACGCCGGTGGCCGGAGGTGGTGCTGGTGGTGGTACGACCGCGACCACAACCACGGCCGGAGGTGGCGCTGGCAATGGCGGTGTGACCGCCCACGCCGAAGTGCACATCAACCATCCAACCCCGCCGGGCACTACCCAGCAGAACGGTAGTAGCTCCAAGTGGTGGTGGGTCGGTGGCGGCTGCCTGACCCTCCTGCTCCTGGCCATCCTGGCTGCAGTTCTCCTGCTGATCCTGACGGTCATCGGTGTCCCCTTGATCGGGGCCGGAGCATGGGCCATCCAATCCGGCACTGCCGGAACGGGTATACCTACCCAGACCGTGCCGAACGGTGGTGGAACCATCACCCCTGGTGGCGGCTCGACCGCAACCACACCACCGACCACACCTCGACCGTTCAAGAAGCTGCCGGCCTGCACCGAGATCCACGAATATGACGACGTGATCGTCTATATGGAGAAGTGTGACAAGGACTCGAGCGATCCCTGCTGTTCCCAGCAGACGGTCGCAGGGTCCGGCAACTTGGCAGCTCTCCCGGTCAGTGACTGGGCTGCAGCCTTCGCTGGCCAGAACGGACTGCTCCTGCAGTTCAACGGCGCCGGCACCTCCCCCGTTCCTTCCCCCTGAACCAGACGTCGCTTCGCTCCGACGATTCAGGGCAAGCCCTGACTCCCCTTCGTCCGCAGCCTGCGGACACACACCACCCCGATCGACGCTGTCGACCGGGGTGCGTTCCTTTTATAGACAAATTTTATTTATCCCAACACTGCGTCGCCTCTACAGCCTTAGACCACATGGCCCGCTCCTGACGACGTTCAGAAATTTTCATCCGCGGACTAAACCGCGTTTTTGTTTTGTTTAATCGCGACAAACTCTTCAACGACTTCCAGTAACCCACGGTCAAGCCAGCCATCATGGCCGCACCCAACGCTGTAGTCTCCGTAATCTTCGGGCGAACAACGGCTGCTCCAGCCAGGTCAGCTTGATACTGCATAGCAAAATTATTATTGGAAACTCCGCCATCAACTTTGATCACTCGCGGAGACAGGCCACTGCCCTGCTTCATCGCCTCTAGCACGTCCGTAGTTTGATGAGCAATCCCTTCCAAAGCCGCACGGACAATGTGCGCTCGGTCCGTTCCTTGAGTCAAACCAACAATCGTTCCTCGGGCTTCAGGATCCCAATACGGCGCTCCCAATCCATTAAACGCTGGTACAAAATAAACTCCCCCGTTCGAATCCAGTTTCTCTGCCATCACTCCAGTCTCCTTCGGATCCTTAATGATCTTGAGTTCATCTCGCAACCAGTTAATCACACTGCCACAGGCAAACACTCCGCCTTCAAGCGCATACGTCACGTTCCCATTCATCTGCCAAGCAATCGTGGTCAACAAAGGCTCTTTAGTAAACACTGGACGCGTTCCTGTGTTTAACAACAAAAAGGCTCCGGTGCCATAAGTATTCTTCATCTCTCCTTTTTCAAAACATCCTTGACCAAACAAGGCTGCCTGTTGATCGCCTAACACACCAGTTATCAAAACATTGTGTCCGAGAATTGACTTATCGATCTCACCAAACACAGTCCGTGATGGCAACACCTCAGGCAAGATACTTTGCGGCACCCCAAACAATCGCAACAGATCCTGATCCCAGCATCGTTTCTTAATATCAAACAACATTGTCCGCGAAGCGTTAGACACATCTGTTGCATGCACACGCTCGCCAGTTAGTTTCCAAATGATCCAGGAGTCGATCGTACCAAAACGAAGATCAGTGCGCCGCACCCGGCCAGCTGCTCGCCGCATCAACCATTGAATCTTCGTAGCTGAGAAGTATGGATCAATTACCAGCCCGGTCTTGCGTCGGATCATGGCTTCAGCCCCAGATCGTTTCAACCGCTCACAAGCGACAGCGGTCCGTCGATCCTGCCACACGATGGCTCGCGCCACTGGTTTACCAGTGCGCGCATTCCACAACACTGTAGTCTCGCGCTGATTAGTAATCCCAACTCCAGCGATCTGATCAGCTCGAATCTTGGACTGACGCAAAACCCCACGCATCACCTGCTTGGTCACGGCCCAGATCTCTTCTGCGTCTTGTTCAACCCAACCTGGTTCTGGATAAAACATTTTCAACGGCTTCTGTACCACACCCTTAACCACTAATTGACGATCAAAAATCATGGCCCGACAACTTGTCGTGCCAAGATCTAGAGCCAAGATATATTTTTTACTTGAGCCGGACATGAGCAAAATATTCTTCCATGGCTTTGCGTGGTGACTTGCCGCGACACATAATCGCGTATAAGGCTTCCAGTAAAGGTAATTTTAACTTCTCGGCCTTAGCCAAAGACATAATCGCTTTGCACCCTTCAATTCCCTCAACAGTCATGGATTCGTTTTTTGAAGGTTTGCACCCGGCCTTACACTCAGCCAAAGCCACACCGTAACTACGATTACGCCCAGAACCAAATCCGGTCACAATCAAATCGCCTAGTCCGGCCAAACCATAAACTGTTTCTGGACTGCCGCCCTGAGACTGAATCAACTTTGACATCTCATCTAGTGCCATCACAGTTAACCAGGCTTTGGCATTGGCTTTCATTTTCAATCCTTCACACAAACCAAGGGCAATAGCATAGACGTTCTTAACTACCCCGGCCAAACACAGACCATACAGATCATCACTGCTAACCAAACGGATATTCGAACCTCGGAACATTTTTCGCAATACCGGAAAGACCTCGCTGTCGAGTGAGGCCATAACCATAGCTGTTGGTAGGCCTTGAGCAAACTCATCCGCTAACGAAGGGCCAGAAATGTCTGTGATCCGCTTGTGGTGCTTATCCGGCAATTCCTCTGCAACCACCTCCACCATACACTTGCGTGTCTTAGCTTCCATCCCCTTGGCCACGTTGACTACGATCACTTTGCTCTTCAACGTCGGTGCAATCAGTCGTGCCATCTGCCGCACATATGGCGAGGCCACGGCTAGGATAACTACTTCGGCGTGTCGCACTGCATCGTTGATATCATCCACGGGATGAATGTGCTCGGACAGGGTGACTCCACGTAAAAACTTACTCTTACGCGTTTCTTCAATTTTCCGCAGCACCCGGTCATCAAAATTCCACAGGGCCACAGGGTTTCTTTTAGTTGCAATAACGTGAGCTAAGGCCGTTCCCATATTCCCAGCCCCAATCACCACTATTTTATGTTTTATTTTAGGCATACAAAATTATTATATCACAAAACCCCGCAGTAACGTGGGGTTTTGTGGGCTAATGTTTACACAATCGTATTCAGAGCCTGGTCTAAATCTTTAATCAGATCATCCACATCTTCCAAACCAACCGAAATCCGGATCAGATCTGCTGTGATTCCCAACCGCTGCTGTTCTTCTGGTTCAACATCGGAATGCGTATGCGTCATCGGGTGCGAGGTTAAACTAACAGTTCCACCAAGACTAACGGCCAAACGGAATAACTTCAGACTATTGATCACACGATACGCTTCCTCAACTCCACCATTAATTCGAAACGACATGAACGAGCCGTGTCCAGAACATTGATCCTTCCAACGCCGCATCTGTTCATCCTCTTGTTCAGACCCAGGATACAACACCTGCTTGACTGCTTTATGTTGATTCAAGAACTGAGCCACCTTCATAGCCTGAGCTTCAGAAGCTTCAACCCGCAACTTCAAATCTTCAAGACTCCGGGCCAACATCCAAGCCGTATTCGGATCGCTTCCTGTTCCAAAAATCGTTCGATGGTCCTTAGCACATTGAACCAAATCTTTACGACCCATGAGCAAACCACCGATCAGATCATCATGCCCACCCAACATCTTGGTCGCAGATAAAATAGTCAGGTCAGCTCCCAAATCTAAAACCTTTTGCGAGACAAAAGTCAAAACTGTATTATCAGCAATCACAACCGTTTCTGGATTATTATCATGAGCCAACTTAGAAACCGTGCGCACATCAGCCAAAGTCAAAGTTGGATTAGCTGGTGTTTCAACAAAAACAACTTTAGGATTATGTTGTTTGATCAGCTCAGCCACTTCCATGGACGAAGCTCCGGACATAAAGCTTTCCACCTTCACACCCCACTTTGGAAGCAACTTGGTAAACAAGAAATCAGTACCACCATAAATTGGCCCACCAAATAAAAGAGTGTCGCCTGGACTGAGCAAAGCAAACATAGTCGTCATGATCGCAGTCATCCCAGAACCAAAAAGAGCGGCAGCTTCAGCGTTTTCAAACGCAGCACAGCGCTCTTCATAAATCTGCATGTTTGGATTGACCAGACGAGAGTAAACCAAACCGCTTGGTGTGCAGGTTGGCATACCTAGACCATAGGCCTGTTTGAACCAATGAGCCAGCTCTTCCGCTGTTTGAGCCACAAAAGTTGAGGAGGCAAAGATGGGTGGTTTGAGTGAACCTTCGGACCACTCAGGATGATAATGGCCTTGAATTGAAACCGTTTGCGGCCCAATTCCAGGCTTATTTTCAAAATTATCCATATCTTTTCCCCCTTATAATATTTAGCTTTTGCATCTTATCATATTTAAAAGAAAAACACCTCTTGCTTAAAAGAGATGCTTTTCTGGCGGACCGGACGAGATTTTTGGCCTGCAGCCAAAGACCGGCTGCGTCGCTCGCAAGACCGTGATTAAAATCAGGTCTTGGCTCGCTATCCTCGCCGGGCGAACCAGGCGGGTTCTCACCCGACGCTTAGTAAGGAAAAAACCACGGCAAAAGCCGTGATTTTTTCCTGGCGGTGCTTGTGGGTTGGGTGCTAAAAAATGTGGGAGTGTTGAGGGCTTTTTCAAGGGTCGTCTTCTAACGAATTTTGAGCCACATGGGTTGGGGGTGTTTTTCAAGAAATGGGACAAAATGAGACACCATAAAAAAGAAAACCTATTATGTCCGGTTTGATCCGGTAGTGCACTATTTATCACTTCGTTCGCTTTTTGTTCGCTATATTTTCACGCTCAATAATTTTACGAAGTTCCTCATCTGAAGTAAGGCCCCGCAACTCTCCACTAACAGCACCCAGAGTAGACATAAGCGATGAATTTATCAGTCGCCAATTTGTGTCATGAAGGGACTCAATGAGGGTCTTTTTAACGATCTTTTTTGAATTTACATCTGAACGATCTTGAGCAGAATCTAACATCGTTATCCTAACCCTCAGCCCCTTGTCATTAGTAGGGTGTGATAACTCAACTTTCGTCATACCAATATCTGTCAAAGCCTTGGTGACGTGTTCTTGTAAGCCTGTAACACGTAATCGTTGTAACACTTTCATTCGTTTATTTGTTTTTGTGTCTTTGTTGCGATTTTTTTGCTTTTCCACTATCTCTGCAAAGCTTTTCATGTCACGCTTCATCTGCCGATACGATTCAAGACCTTTCTCATCTAAACAATATTCTTTCCGAAGAGCCTCGTCTATGGGCGCCTCTTTCTTTTCTTCGTGAGAAAAATCATGTCTATCAACCTCCTTGGCACCACATTTCCTACATGTCCAGGTGATAGTAGATACGTCTCCTTCTCGTTCTGCATCAGAATCAGTTTCACCATCACACTTTTTACACAATGTTGGTTTTGAAATATATTCTTCGCCATCGTTAAAGAAAGCTCGATTCGGCAAACATTTATTTGGACAAGAATAAAACAGGAGTGCTCGCTCCCGCTCGTTCATATTTGACCAGTCTGTTTTGAAATCAAAATTTAGTAACTCATTGCATTTTAGACACCTAATATCATTCCGTGGTTTTGCAGATTCTAATAATTTTGTCCTCCAACAATCTTTTTCTCGCCATTCTCGCAAACATCTTTCCTTCCTTTCGGCACATTCTCCTTTGAGTGTAATCATTGAAATATTACGAACAATTTTCCATGCATGAATTTTCTCATCACGATCTGGATCATTCTCAGATATCTTTATCACCTCTTGATCCAAGGTGCGTTTCATGTTTGAACAATCCAAGATAGTCTTTCGATCATATAAGTCATTGTTACTTATCTGATTCATATAACCGTATTAAATAAACCATAGGATGAGGGTGCTTGCAAACAATAATATGAACCCCGCACCAAAAAAAGTAATTGATTTTTGAAAATATACATGTTTTTTGCTCGCCACCGATGCTGATACATGAATTTGTTGAATGAAATCTAACTTCAAATCCTGCTCATTCGCAGAGAGAATGGATTCCTTGAAATTTGTTGGTTTTATTTTTGCAATGTCCCCAAAAAAAGTTAAAGAAAATTTTTCTGATGTATTATTAATTTTTGGAAACAATCCTTTAACCAAGAAATAAATACCAACGAACAATAGCAAGCCCCCAACTACATGGAGCAAAAAATTAAAGTATAAATTTTCATTCATAATATGCACCAATGATCCCTTGTATGAAGTCGCAAGGGTGGTAACCAAGGCTACTTCAAGTACCGCCAAAATACTGATTTTTATATCAAGTGATCGGATCCATTCATGCACTCTATCTAACTGTCTTTCAAGTTGGTCTGTTGTCATAAGTTGTAAATTATTTCATTCATAAATTCTTCCCCACAAGCATCGCACCATTTTGAGGGAGTATACCAAGCAACGTTTTCACGAATATTGTAACTACCACTGGTGTCTATGGATTGCCACACCTGGGTGGGTATACTAGGCTCACCTGAATCGCTATGACCGCAGGACATGATTGCATGTTTTTGATCAGATTTTAAGTATTCATGAATCTTGTCTGATATTACAATAAGACTAGTTTTATCATCACTTATTTTGGTGTCTGACTCATAAATTTCCTTTGTAAGTTGTGCATGCTTTGCGGCACTATTAACAACTCGACCAGCCCAAACCTCATTATAGTCGCCTCTCTTTCCAATTTTCTTTACTAAAATTTTGTCTATATCAATACCAATTTTACAATTCATTACTTGAGTTTGTCGCTGAAATTTTGGCCTTACTGATTTTTCAAAAAAAGTTTTAAATGTTATCGCGCATGCCAATGCTCTGCCAACAGCGTGATCACCTTCAAAAATTCCAAAGATTCCATCACCTTTTACATCAATATATTCAGCATTAAACGGTTCACTTGTCACAATGTCGATCGCTCCTTGGGTGAAATAGTCATAAATTTTGGCCATTGTTTGTGACTGATGCTTGAAAGACATCTTGCTTGACCGGTCAAGATCAATAAAGAGGCAAACAAACTCCTCATCACCACCCAACCAAGTGGGTTTTTCCAGATATGCTTCGTCACTGACTCTTGAAATAGTTCTGATCTCCTCGATAGCAAAGTTATCATACCGTTCATTGGCACGTTCTTTTGTATTTAATAATATTTCTTTAAGGGTCATATAATTAGTTTGGTTTTTTGAATACATCAACCACAACTCCCCCTATTGAATAACTCGAATGATCATCTTCATGGATATAGATCGGTGTGTAATTCTTTTCTGAATCTGATGCAAGCACGAGTTGCTTATTAGCACCATCTCGAAGCAGTCGTTTTATGTTAGCCACGTCATCAATGATAGATAAGACTATTTCTCCGGAAGAAGGGTCTGTTCGTCCAGAATCAACAATGACGTAGTCACCATCTTCAATTTTTTTGTTATTGACTTCTGCCTGGTTCATTGAGTCTCCAGTAACACGAATCCCAAATAACTTCCCGATATGTTTTGGCAAGAGCTGTCTAGAGATACGTAGATACCCAGCAAAGGATTCATCTGCAAACTGAGTCGCTGGACCTGCATTAGCTTCCCCTAGTATTGGAATAGCGGATAAGCTACCTTTATCTTGGAGACTGGAAACGTGACTGATGTTATTACGAAAAATATCAGCCTCAAGAAACCCCCTAGATATAAGCTGTTCTAAGTGGTATTTAACCTGTTGGGGATGGTCAACACCGATGGAAGTACCGATTTTGCGCAGACTCAATCTTCCCAGGTCTTTATTCTTGGATAGCGTAAGAATTTTTTGTTGTATTTCATGCATAAGATGAACCTAAAGTACCACACAATACGCTTTTCGTCAATTGATATTTTGACTTTCTTGACACCGTTGATGAGTTGTGGCAAGATGAGCGAAGAATTAACCAAACATTATGCCAAAATACAAACGAAACGCTGGAAAGCGGTGGACGAAGGAAGACGTCTCGAAATTCAAAAAGATGAAAAAAGAGAATACCCCTACCCGAGTCATGGGTCTCAAACTCGGAAGATCTGAGGATGCCATCTATAACAAGGCTCAGGAACTAGGGGTCAGCCTCAAACCGACTAATCAAAGTCCGTACAATCGACGGAAGAAATAAAAATGCTCAGTATAACTGAAAAATTGTTAAGAGAGGCTTCTGAAAGTTTTGCCAGCAAAGTCGCTGAGGTTCAACGACCCATGTTGGAATTTCAAAAGGTTATTGATCAAATATCTGAACCATTGTTAAGAATTCAGGAAGAAGTAAACAAGCGACAGGAAGCTTTTGAACAAATGAGAAACACTTTCGCTTCTTTAAATGTGCCAAGTTTAATATCAAATGATGTTATCAAATTCTGGGAAGAAACAGGGTACATAAACTCTGTTAACCATAATGAATCAAGAGAATTAGCAGAAGATTTTGCTTATGATGTCGTAGGGGTGGTTGAAGAGACTATGGATGAAAATTGTCCCGAAGATCATCTCCCAGTACAACTTAGATTAACTTCTGATGGAAAATTATTTGTCGTTGATGATCCAACCAAAGGACAAGAATTAAGTGAACAGATGGAGCGATTGTTACGAGATTTGAAGAAAACTTTTACACCAACAAAAAAACTAATAGACCAAAATGGTTATACAACTATCAGAAGTATTCAAGCCGCGATATATAAATTGAATGGCTGGGGCTATAAATTTCTCGGTCTAGATGTTCCTATCGCCTTTGGTCGACAAGGTATGGGTTATCGCCTCAGTGAACATATTTATATTCACAAATTACCTAAAAAGCTCGAACAATAGATACAGTGGATAAGTGGCAATTCATTCACCTAAGTTTAGGTGAATTTTTAGTTACATAGAGTTACGGGTGCTGTATGTCCGCTGTATGTACTGATATGAGAAAATTGACTAGTAAGACCTAATATATTTTATGCAAGACATCAAAATTCAATATGTTCCGATCGATTCGTTGCGGGGAGCTGAGTACAATCCTCGTGCGTGGGACGAGCAAGCCAAAAAAAAGCTCAAAGCTAGCATCACCAAGCATGGCTTTGTTGATCCGGTGATAGTTAATGGTGCACCGAAACGCAAAAATATAATTATCGGAGGTCACTTCAGAACTGAGGTAGCAAAGGAACTTGGATTTCAAGAAGTCCCTGTTGTCTACGTCAACGTTCCGAATATCAAAAAAGAGAAAGCTCTCAATCTCCGTCTCAACCGCGTATCCGGCGAATGGAATTTTGAACTTCTTAAAAACTTTGATACAGACTTTTTGTTGGATCTAGGATTTGATGATTCAGATCTATCAAGTATCTGGTCTGACGTGTTGTCTGTTGAAGAAGTCGGCACAGATCCAGATGAAATTGCCAAAGAAATTAAAAAGCCAAAAACCAAACCCGGTGATTTTTATTTACTCGGCAAACATCGTCTTATCTGTGGTGACGCAACCGATCCAAAGGTTGTTAGAAAACTTACAGCAGGATCCAAAATCGACATGGTTTACTGTGACCCGCCTTACAATATCAATTTAGATTATGACAAAGGTGTTGCTACCAAAGGCAAATACGGCGGGCAGATTAATGATCGGCGCTCTAATGAGGAATATCGAACCTTCCTACAAGAATCAATTAAAAACGCTCTAGCTACTTGCAAACCAGAAGCCCACATCTTCTACTGGTGTGATCAAAACTATATCGGCATGTTGCAAGAGTTGTATCAGGAGCTCGGAATTGCAAATAAGCGAGTGTGTCTGTGGATTAAGAACAACTTTAACTTGACTCCACATATCGCATTCAATAAGGCTTATGAACCATGTGTCTATGGCACTATTGGCTCACCATATCTCAACCCTGACATAACCAACATTCACGAAATCATAAACAAAGAAGTTACATCAGGAAATCGTTGTATCGATGACATTATTGATGTTTTTGACATCTGGCTTGCTAAGCGCGTGACTGGGCAAGAATACGAACATCCAACCCAGAAACCACTAACACTCCACGAGAAGCCCTTGAGACGTTGCACGCGCCCAGGAGACTGCGTTCTGGATCTGTTTGGAGGTTCAGGCTCAACCCTGCTTGCTTGTGAACAAATGAAGCGTCAAGCGTTCCTTTGTGAAATTGATCCGGTGTTCTGCGATGTAATCGTAAAGCAGTTTGAAGAAATGACAGGGATCAAAGCTAAGAAAATCTCTAAAGCAAAAATTATATGAAAATAAAGAACGACACAATCGTTTGTCTTGGCGAACACTTGCTTTTATGTGGTGACGCCACCAAACCAGAACCAATATCGAGATTATTGAGCGGAAAAAAAGTTAATCTTATTTTAACTGATCCGCCTTACGGCGTCGCCTATGTCGAAAGTAAAAAAGATTTTCACCAAGAGATTGCCAAACCAAAAAAGATTATTGGTGACCATCTGCAGAGTGAACTTGAATATACAAAGTTCACTCGGCAATGGCTAGAACTTGCGAAGCCGTACCTAAAGCGCAAAAATGCATTGTACATTTTTAACTCTGACAAAATGTTATTTGCCCTACGTGAAGGACTGATACAAGCAGGGTTTAAATTTGCACAGTTACTTGTTTGGGCTAAGACTCATGCGGTCGTTGGTCGGATGGATTATTTACCACAGCATGAACTCATCGCTTATGGTTGGTATGGCGTACATAAGTTTCACAAGTCCAAGGACAAGACTGTACTAATCTACCCTAAGCCAAATAAATCTAAATCACATCCGACCATGAAGCCAATCGGTTTGCTTCGACGCATAATTCTCAACAGCTCAAAGGCTAACGATACAATCTATGACCCCTTTGGTGGTAGCGGCTCGACACTACTAGCCTGCGAACAAACCAAACGCAAGTGTTTGATGGTTGAGGAAGACCTCGAATACTGCAAGACAATTATTGAGTCTTGGGAGAAATTAACGAAACAGAAAGCAGAACTGTATGAGCAAGAATAAAATTTCACCATACAAAGCCGTGGCTGAACGTCAACAAAAACAAAAAGAGTTGATCATTGAGCAGCTCAAGAAAACACCGATCATACAGATTGTGTGTGAAAAGGTTGGTGTTGGTCGAGCAACATTCTATCGTTGGCGGAAAGACGATAAGGTATTTGCTGACGCGCTCGAGCAAGCAATTTTTATGGGAGTTGAACTAGTTAACGATATGGCCGAGTCTCAGTTACTGGCTGGAATACGCGACCAAAATATGACAGCAATTATTTTTTGGCTCAAAAATAGGCACAAAGCATATGGCACTAAAGTTTCCATCGATGCTGACGTACACATCGAACGCAAACTTTCTGAAGAAGAACAAGCTATTATTCGCAAGGCATTAAATCTATCGACCCTTATTCCTAATGAAATTGTTTATGCAGAAGAAACAAAATAAGTTAATTGAAGAAGTTATCTCTAATAAATCCGTTCGAACAGAAATAACCACTTGTAGTCATAAATGGTTTTTTCACACCTATGGCTCCGAATATGTTCAACATGCTACAGCACCGTTTCAAGATGAGTTTTTTCGTATTACAGAAGATGAATCTCAAAAACTAGTAGTACTGACAGCTTTTCGAGGATCAGGTAAATCCACTATCTTCACTACCTTCTATCCAATTTGGGCAATACTTGGAAAACCTCAAAAAAAGTTTGTTGTGATCATTTCACAAACACAAGCCCAGGTGAAACTTCATTTAGCCAATCTAAAACGAGAACTCGAATCGAATCATTTGCTTCGACAAGATCTGGGGCCATTTGAAGAACGTAACGACGAATGGAGTGCGGGTACATTAGTCTTGCCAAAGTATAATGCACGCATTATTGCTCTTTCTATGGAGCAGGGTGTTCGTGGATTACGCCATCGAGCTAATAGACCTGATCTTATTATTTGTGATGATCTCGATGATGTTGCTTCAGTAAAGACTAAAGAAGCGCGCGATAAAGTTTATAAATGGTTCCTTGGAGATGTTATTCCAGCCGGTGATACAGATACACGCGTTTTTGTAGTCGGCAATCTTCTTCACGAAGATTCAATTATGATGAGACTAAAGGATAAAATTGAAGCCAGAACAATGGACGGTGCATTCTACTCATTTCCAATTATGGATGAAAGTGGCTCGCCATTGTGGCCAGGAAAATTTAGATCCGAAAATGATATTTTGACTCTGAAGCGTAAAATTGGTGATGAGGTAACCTGGCAGCGCGAATACATGCTCAAAATCATCTCAGACACAGATCGTGTCATTCATCCGGAGTGGCTTCACTATTATGACGAGCTACCAGAACCGGCACCAGATGTTCGGCTCATGGGTATTTATAGTGGAGTTGATCTTGCTGTATCTCAAAAAGAATCTGCTGATTATACTTCAATCGTCACTGTTATGATTTATGTTATTAAGAGAGAGGTCAAAATTTTTGTCCTACCAAATCCAATCAATGAACACCTAACCTTTCCACAAGTTATAGAGCGTATTAAACTTCTTTATCAAATCACTCACCAAGAACATAAACGTAACAAAATTTATGTGGAAAATATTGGCTTTCAACAATGGTTGATTGAACAATTGGAAATGGAATATATCCCTGCAGAAGGAGTGGGGCTTGGTGGAGCAGATAAGCGTTCGCGCATTGCTTTTACAGGAAACCACATACAGTCTGGAAAAATATTGTTTCCTAAGAAAGGGTGTGATGAGTTGATCAGTCAATTAGTTAACTTTGGATCAGAAAAACACGACGACTTAGCCGACGCGTTTTCGTTGGTTATCAATAAAACACAGAAAATAAGACCAAGCCCATCTTTGGCAGAATGTAACAAAAATGTTGGTGGTACTATTTTTGGTAATGTTTGGGCGAAGGTATATTAATAATCTTAAATTTAAAATCATTAAGCCTATTCTCAGCTTATTTCTAAGAGTGTCTATTGACTTTTTAGCTAATTTATGCTATATTGTCTTGTAATGTGATCCTTTATAACAATGTTGAAAGTAGCGTTTTGCGGCTTAGCAAAGGCCTTAGAACGCTACTCTCAACAACAAAAGGCAGGTTCTCGAAACACATGGGGTGTTATCGTGAGCTAGTCGGAGTAGACAATGAGGAGGCAGGTCATCATGGCCGGTCCCGATCTCGATCGCGCAGCAGAATTCTTCCGCCGCTACCACCGCTTCGGTGGTTCAGACCCCACCCTCTCGAAGCTCCTCGGTGACGACGAGTTGATGGAGTGGTGGTTGCAGGTACTGAACAAGCGGCTCAACACCAACCCCTTCGAACTGACCGTGGAGCAGCAGATCGCTGCCCTGCGCGAGCAGAACGAGCTGGGCAACTGGGGCATCGCCGAGGACGTGTTCGAGCGCCTGGCCGAGTCCGCACCCGAGTGGCCCGGGGGTCGCGACGCCTACCGCAGCTTCCGTATCCGCTTCGGCGAGGGGCGCGAGGGCATGATCCAGACCTTCGAGGCACACGCTGCGGCCATCAAGCGTGTCCACGCCAAGTTCTGGCGCTGGGACCTGCTCCTGTCCGGAGCCCACGAGTACCAGGGCGAGGATGTGGAGCGACTGCGCCTGCTCGCCGGCAACGACACGCACCACGCCGTGGTCGAGTGGATCATCATCGACGACCTGTCGGCCAACCGTCAGCGTGAGAGCATCACGGCTGTGCGCAGCAACAGCTCGCTGGCCGATGAGGGCCTGGTCATGGTCTGGCTGTTCCCGGAGCGAGTTCAGGCGATGGATTACGACAAGTGGTCGGCCTGGTTCTGTGCTGGCTACGAGAGCAACATCCCTGAGCACCGCGCCTCCTGGACGTACGTGCCGATCGTCTACCGCGGCCTCCACGATGGCAAGGTCGGGTTGAACGCCAGCGACCGGAGCGATGACTATTCGGGCTTCTCGGTGCCTGCTTCCCGGGAGTAGTCGGTTCTCGGCACTCGGTGTCTTGGTTCTTGGCCGGAACTTGGCTTCTTAGACCTTGGACCTTGGCGCGAAGCGCCTCGCTACATCCGACAAACCTAGCCACATCCAGTTGGCGACTCGAAAAGAGTCACAACCGCAGGGATGTGGCTCTTTTCTTTATCTTCTGTTAAGATCCGTTTCGGAGAGTAGGTTTATGAACGTGTATCTACGGATGTATGTCACCGAAATCTGCACAAATTGCATATGTTACCGGAATTACATTGATCAAGGTCGGTGTGAGTGTGACGACCTAAATTCGTCATGTAACGCAATCTTGTGGGTACTCCGTGCTATTACTTGGGATCGGCCTTCAAGGACTGGATCCCGTATAAAATACAAGAGTTGGACGCGTCTGGCTCTGGTGACTTGGAAGGTAATAGCACATCTCGTGATCCCTGAGCACAACGCCTCCTGGACGAACGTGCCGATCGTCAACCGCAACCTCCACGATGGCAAGGTCAAGTTGAACGCCAACGACCAGAGCAATGACAATTCGGACTACTCGGTGCCTGCTTCCCGGGACTGCCCACATATTTAAAGAAACGCTTCATGAGCGTTTCTTTATTTTGTGAACAAATCATTTATTCCGCTTGTTCAAATCATTGATCCAACCACCGATTTGTTTGCCAATATCTTGAAAATTAGATTCTGTGGTAATATATTGTGCATTTGAAATACACTTACAGTCTTTACAAAGTCGAACTAAAAGTTTTAAGATGTCTAGCTTGTTGCTGGCAATATTAATGGATTCTAACTTGAGATTAACATTTTGTTCAGTAACAGCTTCTAGAGTCAGTTCAGTAATGCGTAATAAATACTCACTGCATTTATTACCCAAACTATAACGTTGGGCTTTAGGAAATTTAAGTACTAACTCATGCCAGGATTTATTCGCGTCATAAAGCGCGTGGATAATCGGCAGGTCAAACATGCTATGAGCCAACTTTTTTTGATTCCCCATGTGTCGGGGGGGGGGGGACGATACTGGAACTTTTATTCATAAAAACGATGAATTATTTGTTAAAATTTGTTCAATTGATAATTTATTTTTAGCCTGGAGTAAATTTTGCAAAGGTAAACGCAAAAGGAAAGATGTAATGGACTATGCGCTGACGCTAGAGGATAACATATTTCGACTTCATCACGAACTGTTATCAGGGATTTATCAACATGACCCTTACAAACCTTTTATTGTTCATGATCCAAAAAGACGGCAAATCCATAAAGCAAGTGTAAGAGATAGAGTCGTACACCAAGCCGTTGTTAATGTTATTGAGTCGTTTTTTGAAAAACGTTTTATTTATGACAGCTATTCCTGCAGAATAGGCAAAGGTACACTTGCGGCCGCTGAAAGGTTAAGATATTTTCTTACAAAATCATCGATCAATAACATAAGAACCACCCATGCTCTCAAAGGCGACATTAAAAAGTTTTTTGCAAGTGTCGATCAAACTATCTTATTGGGGCTACTTTCAAAACAGATTTCATGTAACCGCACCTTGAAATTATTACAGAAAATCATTTCCAGTTTTTCCGTTAGTCCCTATAAAGGAATTCCGCTCGGCAACCTTACCAGTCAGTTGTTCGCAAATGTGTATATGCACGAACTTGACCGCTTTGTGAAATTTCAACTTAGAGAGAAATTTTACCTTCGGTATTGTGACGATTTTCTAATTTTGCATCATGATAGGAAACACCTTGATGAATTAATACCAGTCATCCAAAATTTTTTACAAACAAGGTTACGATTATCTATTCATCCTAATAAAATCTTCAAACGAACACCATCTCAAGGAATTGATTTTGTTGGATATGTATTATTTGAACGTGCCACAGTGCTTCGCAATAAGACAGTGAAGCGGATGATTCGAAAAGTAAACCAAGAAAACAAGACTTCGTATCTTGGATTATGTTCACACGCCGATACGCATGAGCTACAAAAAAGAATAAAGAATATCTTGTGAAGAAATTATTTTATACTCCAGGGATTGGTTGATCAGTGTCAATCTGATCAACAATCTTTTTTTCTTTTGTCTTCTGAGCGACTTTTTTATTTATGGTATAAGGAAACTTAGGTTTGGAAGAAGAAATTTTAGTTATGATAATCTGATGGACAGAATCAAAAATATCTTCTTCAGAAAAGTTTAGACCGGCTTGTTTCTTGAGGGTTCGTTTTAAGAAACGTACGACTTCTGTTGCATACAGGAGTTTGCACAGATTCTTTGGTTCAAGTGTTTGGAAATGTTTCCAAAAATGTTCAAGTGATTTTTTCAGCATTTCCTTCTTCGTTAACATGATAAGCAAATCAGCAGATTGTTTGAGTTGTGTTTCGTCACTTAAATCAAAGTCATATACTTTTTTATATGAGATTGGTTTTCCAAAAATAACTTTGTATAATTGCATTTGTCGTCCATTAGTAAGCAGAATCCAATCAATGGCTTCGTTGGCAGCATAACTAACAGCTTGACGTAGGTGGTTCTCGGAAAGATCAATCTGTATAGCTTTTACTTCGACTACGAGATGTTTCTTGCGTTCAAGCTGGATAACATAGTCAGCGTAGGTTCCTTTAATTGCATATTCAGTTTTGATTTCCTCAAGCTCTTTATACCCAAGAACATCGGTAAGGAAAAAGTTAATCATTAAACGAGTTGCAGATTCATCTAGTTCCAAATATTTCTGGACAAGATATTTTTTCTTGTACTCCTTAAGGGCTCGATAAAATTTGTTTTTCTGATTTTGTGTAGGCATATTTTTTAGTTAGATAGATAAAGATCATCTGGATCTAAATTTTGACGAATTGAAGGGTGAATCATGTAGATTTCTGAGGAGCCCTGGATTTGAGAACTAACAGGCATGTACTTAAGATTTTCCCAATCGAATTTTTGAAATTCAGTCTTAGGCATGATAATTCTGACCGCTTCCTTAACTATTTCATTTCCGTAAGAATCAACAAAATTTCCTTGCACAACTACTCCAATACTTACAACTTCAGGATTGTCGAACACCTCTTTTCCATATTTAACTAGCATACTGTATGCTTCCCGGACTACTGCGTCATCGTCCCAATAGTCATCAGGGGATTTTATGACAATTGCCACAGTGTCCACTGGGTCGTAATCAAGCCATTCAACATCATAATTTTTGCGAGTACCAAATGCCTCGTCTACAGCTATCCATAAACGGGTCATAACATCTGGCTCAGTTGTTGCTTCTACGCTTCCTGCTTCTGATGTTTCCATATCAACCTCCTCCTCGTTGACCACGATCGAACTATCATTTGATTGAGAATGATCTAGTCCTGGTTCTGTTTGGGTAGTGCTTGATTCGGGACTTATTGCAACAAGAGCAATTAATACCACTACAATTAGTATTCCTTTGATTAACCCGAGGCGCTTAACACGATCGGCGATTTTTACGCTAACCAGAGGAATAAAAATTATTCCTGTTACCAAAGCTATTAATCCGACGAAAAAGTTGCCTACCATTGTCACTAATCCCGTCAGGATAAATATCACCGCAACTATCCAGGAAAGAACTGTACTATAACGTTTTTTCGAAATTGTTTTCGAACCACTTTTTGTATTTTGCATAATACATAATAATTAGTTAATTGTTTCTCGAGCTTTTTGCTAAAAACAAAAGCGACACCCGAGTGGTGTCTAGACCCAACCCCCATACGACGGATCGTACGAGAATTGTTTTAACCGGGTGCCGCTTAAAGCGTGCGATCCGGTTAAAGGAAAATATTCCCCGCATTACGGAGGTTGGATCTAGACGTTCACAATATAGCTTATACAACCTTAAAAGTAAAGTATTCTGGGGATTTTTATGATAATCAAGTTACCAACAATCCGACCTAGACACCCCGTAAGGGTTGTGGCATTACTTGTGTTGTATGGTAAATCAAATAAATACGATACGCACAAAACACGAACAAGATAATCAAGTTGTTTCAGAGGAAAAAATTAAATACTGCCTTTATGCGCGAAAAAGTTCAGAATCTGAAGAACGCCAAGTCCTTTCGATTGAATCTCAAGTCAAAGAAATGTTGGAAATGGCTGAACGTGATGGGCTAGATGTTGTTGCAATTCGAAGAGAATCTCACTCGGCAAAAGATACAGGACAACGTGAAGTCTATAATGAACTTTTAAAAGATATTCGAGAAGGAAAATTTACTGGCATTCTTACCTGGGCACCTGACCGCTTGAGTCGTAACGCCGGAGACCTGGGAGCTATCGTTGACATGATGGATCAGGGAACACTTAAAGAAATACGAACTCATGGACAAACATTCACAAACTCACCGAACGAAAAGTTCTTGCTCATGATTCTTGGTTCTCAGGCCAAGTTAGAAAACGATCATCGAGGGGTAAATGTAAGACGCGGCATGCGCACACGAGTTGAAATGGGGCTGTGGCCAGGGCCAGCCCCCATCGGATATTTAAATCAAAAAGAGATTGATAAAAAATGTCAGGTTATCCAGGATTCAGTGAGAGCCCCAATCATTAAACAGATGTTTGAGAAAGTTGCTTACGAAAAATGGAGCGGCCATAAAGTTTACAACTGGTTACACCATGAACTAAACTTTAAAACCAAAGGAAATAAGACACTCTCCTTGAGCGGCGTGCATCGTGCATTGTCTAATACATTCTATTACGGTACGTTTGAGTATCCTCGAAAGAGTGGAAACTGGCATCAAGGAAAACACAAACCAATTATCACTCAGGAACTGTATGAGCAAGCTCGGGCACAGCTAGAGCGCGATCAAGTGGTAAGAGAAAATAAAGAATTCGCGTTCACAAAACTAATGACGTGTGGACTATGTGGCTCTGGTATATGTGCCCAGGAAAAATATAAGCAACTAAAAAATGGAATCCACGCGAGATATGTTTACTATGGATGTACGCGAGGAAGAGATCGGCAGTGTAAAAATATTTATATTCGCGAAGAAGAACTGATTGCACAGTTGGTTAAGATTATCGACCAAATGGATATCAACGAACTTGGCATTAAATGTAGGCTTGAGGATGAGTTAAAGCGATTCAGTAAATTTCAGCGAATTGTTCTTGGGTCACAAAACAAACCATCACCTGCTAAGCAGGAAGATATAAATGTGAGGACTTATGCTAAATATTTGCTCAAAGAAGGAAGTATTACAGAGAAACGTCATTTACTGGGAAACATGAAAAGTCGGTTAGTTTATAGTAATAAGCTAGTAGAAATAGTAGAATTAGGATAAAATATAAATGATTATGAAATATTTTGATGACGAACAAGGGATTGAGAAAGATGTGCCACAAGACGCTGAAATTTTTTGGCGACCGACGGTTTATGCGGTTGTTACTAAAGATGTTTCCGTCTTAATGGTCAAACCTCATCATGGTCTATATGCCTTGCCAGGAGGTGGAATGGAGCCGATTGAATCAACTGAAGAAGCATTGATGAGGGAGGTTTTGGAAGAAACCGGGTATCCTGTTGAGTCGTTGGAACTTTTCGATACCACAGAACGATATCTCTTTCACGAAAAGGACAACAAATTTTACCATGTTGTTGCTTTGGTGTATCAAGTTGAGATTGGCGACGTGGTCGAAAACAATCCAAAAGCGGTTGTAGATGATGAGGTCTCGGAAGTCGAGTGGGTCAAACTATCAGATTTAACTAAAGAAAACTGCCATTTTCTATTCTGGCCGACTATTAAAAAAATCAAATTGTATTAAAAAGATTTTATGAAACTATTCGCAAGTGATAACTTTTCTGGAGTACACCCAAAGATAATGAAAGCCCTCGAGACCGCAAACGATGGGCATGTTATGGCATATGGTGATGACGACATTACCAAAAATGCGATTAAAGAATTCAAGAAACTGTTTGGCAAAGACGTTGATGTTAGTTTTGTATATAGTGGCACAGGAGCAAACATTGTTGCCTTACGTACACTTTTACAGCCCTTTGAGGCAGTTATTGCGCCGAGAACAGCTCATATCAATGTTCATGAATGCGGGGCCATAGAAGCGTTGAGTGGTTCTAAAATTATTACTACTGATGGTATAGATGGAAAGCTGACGCCAAAACAAGTGCAATCCGTACTTGAGGGAGTTGGGAGTGAAC
>CAYZPO010000010.1:23081-25425 GCA_964480695.1 uncultured Gammaproteobacteria bacterium
CAAAGTTATTTCAATTACTCAGTGTACTGAAATGGGTACACTTTACTCGGTAAAGGAGATTCATGCTTTGTGTGCGTTTGCACATGAGAAGGGTATGTACGTTCATATTGACGGAGCAAGGATTGCAAATGCAGTTGTTGCTTTAGGTAGTTCTGTAAAAGAAATGTTAACTGATACAGGAGTTGATATAATTTCTTTCGGAGGCACAAAGAATGGAATAATGTTCGGAGAAGCTATTGTTTTTCTTAATAAAGACTTGGCAAACAACATACAATACTTTAGAAAGCAAAGTGGTCAACTGGCCTCAAAGATGCGTTATATCGCAGCACAATTTTTAGCATTATTTGAAGATGATTTGTGGTTGAAGTCTGCTCAAAATGCTAACAATATGACAAATAGACTATACGAACAAGTGAAGAATATGTCAGGGGTAAACATTACCGCCCCTGTGGAGACAAATATGATCTTTGCTCAGATTGATCCAAAGATCATTCCAAAACTACAAAAGAAGAGTTTTTTCTGGGTGGAGAATGAACAGGCTAACGAGGTGCGCTGGGTCACTTCATGGGATACTACAGAAGAAGATGTGGATGCATTTGTTGAAATTCTTAAGTCAGAGTTGAAATAATATTTTTTTATGAAACCCACCTTAGACAAAGATGCCTTTGGTCAGGAGATCTGGGCGTACTACAACAAGAAAGAAAGTGTGGAAATCATTGAACGTGATGATGGCTTCGTGGATATTTCTGGAGGTGCAGAGGCATATTTTTCTGAATACCCAAAATGGTCTGATCATGAAAAACGAGCTTTGAAATTAGTTAAAGGTAAAGTGTTAGATGTAGGCTGCGGTGCTGGTCGTATTTCTTTGTATCTTCAAAAGAAAGGATTTGATGTTACAGGTAACGATAACTCACTGCTTGCTTGCAGGGTTAGTCGAGCAAGAGGAGTCAAGAAAGTTAAGAGCTGGGGCATTGAGGATATTCCAAAATTCAAATCAGCTGAATTTGATACCATTGTGATGTTGGGCAACGGTTTTGGTTTATTCGGAAGTGGTAACAAAGCCAAGCGTTTACTAAAAACAATGTACAAAATCACCAGCGACGACGCTCTAATTATTGCTGAAAGTCTAGACCCATACCAAACAACAGACCCAGTTCATAAAAAATACCACAAATTCAATAGAAGCCGAGGGCGAATGTCTGGACAACTCAAGATTCGGGTCAGGTTCCGTGATTTCATTGGCCCATGGTTTGATTATTTACTTGTATCGAAAAAGGAACTGGAGCAGGTTGTGAAAGGTACTGGTTGGAAGGTTAAAAAGTACATCAATTCTAAAGGAGCAATGTATATCGTTATTCTCGAAAAGGATACAAGATAGTCAGGAAGATATGCAACAAATACAACCGCTTGGAAGCCCTGGCGGTTGTTTTATTGGAAGAAATAATAGAGGGGTGAAAATTTCGTTATGAATTTTGAAAAAGCAATTGAACAACTAACGAATAAAATTGAGGAACTGAAACCCGAGTCGATTAGCCCTTCATGGATATACTGGCAAATACCAGCAAGTTATAGGTATTTTTATAGACACCAAAAATGTTCTTTGGGTTATGTAAATTGGGATATTGTAACAAAGTCACTGCCTTACGAATATCAACGAAAATGGCAGTTTATAAAAAGTCGTAAGAAAAATCAGTATAATCATGAGCAGGAATTGCAAAAACTGATTGATGAGTATAGAGAGCAGCTCTATGTTTTTGTTTGCGCTATCACCAAAGAAGAATTCAGCTGGCGAGACATGATTAGCATAAGACTGGCTCGGGTAGCACAAGCAGGAAATTATCTTGCCTGGGAATATTTGCATAGTCTATTAGTTCAGATGGTTGATGACTGGATTTTTGATTACAAAAGTTTGCACAGGTTATCTGGATATAACGATTTGATCGAAGACAAGATTGAAGTTTGTATTAGGAGATTTCGTTATTCCGGATCATTCACGACATATCTTTTTCGCACGCTTCAGTATACTACCCTTGGTTTAAGATCTGTAAAAGCCTACTCATTAGACGAGCCATATTTTGATACTGGTCGTTCAAAATTGGATTTTGTTATACGAAATTTGGAAACAGGAGAGGTTGAGTTGTTTAAGAAATAAAATGACCAAAACAAGCCAGTTGGCTTTTCAAGGTAGCTTGACTCGGCTATAACACAAAAACGCCCCAGAGGGCGTTTTTGTGTGGAAGACTCGTCCTTATCTTTCAACCCATACGGGTTGCACGATACGGAATAGTCCTGGCGGACCGGACGGGATTCGAACCCGCGATCTTCGCCGTGACAGGGCGACGTG
>CAYZPO010000011.1:0-25105 GCA_964480695.1 uncultured Gammaproteobacteria bacterium
TAGTATACCCGTTTTCAGCTTATCGGTAAACAAAAAATATCCCGAGCTTGGGGCTGGGAAATTTATGGCGGAGAGAGGGGGATTCGAACCCCCGGAGAACTTGCGCTCTCACAGCTTTTCGAGAGCTGCGCCTTCGACCGCTCGGCCATCTCTCCGTGGGCAGGTAATTTATAAGGAAAGCAGTTCTTCGTCAACTGGCTCGACCGCTTCTTCAACCTCATAAATACCAAACTCGCTTAAGATTGCTGCAAGATCTGGTCCGTAATCATACTTGCCTCGGTCAAACACGAACTCCCAAGTATAAACATTATTGTCGCTCATAACTAAGGAACCAAAAGTGCGGACCTGTTCTTCGTTGCGGGTCTGGTCTTCAAACAGTTCTGCTAAATACAGACCGTTATTATCTTGGAGTAAAGTTAGGGTACGGTCAGAGCGAGTGGCGGGAATTTCTTTGTTAACGTAAAGCGTTAGACGCGGAGACTGTCGACTTTCTTGATCTTCCAAAACAAGCAACAGTTCCTTAATTCGAGTTTCACGTAACCAAGAATAGTCTTCGACTATTTCTTGGGTGATAGCGTATCGACCTGGATATTCAAAACCAAATCCCAAAATTGAATTGTCATAAGTTTGGTCCAGAGCAGGAGACTCGATCGGGGCACCAGCTGAGATCTGGTCCGGGTCAGGGCGATCGATTAATTGATCATAGATAACATAACCCGCTCCCAGCGCAAGTAAGGCAACGATACATATTGTAGCTAGGATGTCTTTAAATTTCATATGGCCGTTTGGCAGCAAAAGCCAAGATAGCTAGCAGGCTCCAGGTCATGATAGCTAGATCATTTTTTAAATATGGGGCGTCAACTAGGCCATGGATAGCCATACAGAGCAAGGCACCAAAGCAGCCAAGGACTAACCAGGTATATGGTTTCGGGGCCCGCAAGCCCTGGGCTGTCTTTTTCAGCACTGCAATCATAAGTCCTATGAGTCCTATGAGTCCTATGAGTCCTAATTCCACCCATGTGTTCAGAAAAATATTATGCGGGTACTGAAAGATTTCAATGTGCTCGTTTTGGTGATATGGCTCGATCGCGGTGGGGTATCCAGATAGCCCGGCTCCGAGCAGAGGCTCGTCTTTGATAAATTCAATTGTCTCAGACCACTGTGCTGTGCGGACCGTGCCGGAGTAGTCCTGAAGAGTTATCTTCTCAAGTACTGGGCCTCGCAAAATAGGTATGGTCAGAATAATTATGATCGCGACAACTCCTAACGGCAAAGTCCACCAGCGGGTGTGGAAGACCAGCCAGGACACGATCCATAGAGCTGCTGGAATCGCGACCCAAGCAGCTTCGGTTTCTGAAAAGATGATTGCTAGAGTTGACAGGATCAAGGCAAAAGTCCAGAAGTAAGTCAGAAAGAAATAAGATTTACGCACGGCCCTGGTCCAAAGGACCACACCCAGAACGATCAGTGGGGCCAGGTATAATCCAACAGCATTGGGGTACGCAAAAACGCTAGTAACTCGTCGGGCCAGATCCCAGGGCTCAGGAATGGCCAACCCGGTCATTTTTTGAATCACAGCAATCAAAGCCACGAAGAACATGCCAGCACCAAGAGCCAGAACAGCTCGGTGAGCATCTGATCGATATTCCAGAACTGAAGATAGAACAAAGAAGAACAGGATCGGTTCAATAAAGTAAGCTTTCCAAATTCCTAGCGCAGCCACAGTGTCTGGAGCCACAAAGACACTCACGGTCGAGGCGACCAGGAAAAGGGTGATCGGGATCAAGTAGTTGCGGTTTAATTTTTTATACCCTTGGTACTTGGTCAGCCAAATCAGAATTATTAAAACCAACATTAACTCAAGAACCGTTGTTGGTACCGGCCCAACAGTGAAACGAATCAGATATGTTGGTAACAGGGCCAGAACAAAAAAGCAAGCAGCTCGTAAGTTGGTCCAAGCCAGGGCAGCAAAAGCAGCTGCAAAGATTATGATCAATATAGTAAACATATTATTCTCGACGCATCATTTCTTTAATCGTGCTTAGACGAGCTCCACCTACTCCGACCAAGGCAGCAGCATAGACAACACTTCCAATCACCACCTGAATTAAGACGTTCATTGGAGGCAGGGTCACCAGGACAACATACATTACAGCACAGGCTAGTACGGTTTTCCAAAACACAGTGAGTTGAGGCAGGAACCGACTTTTGTAATAGACCACAGCGAAAGTTAGAATGGCGATCAACACCTCAGCCCCAACTGTCATCCAGGCCGCGCCCCACATACCAAAGCGAGGGATGAACAGAACGTAACCTACAATGGTGAGAACGGCAGTAATGGCATAACCCCAGGTCATTGGTTTTTGTAAATTCAGAGCCACGATGGCGTGACCAGAAAGGGCTCCGAAGAAAACAGCCACTCCGGCCAGGAGCAGAATTTTTAACACTTCTCCAGAAACAGCAAAGGCTTCACCAGAGACCAAGGTTAAAAGCGGAACACCAACAACCAGGCCACCAACGAGCAAAGGTAAAGAAACAATGGAGAAGAAATCAAACGACTTTTGCATTAACGATTGATAGTCTGGTTTGTTGCCACTGGTCCAGTGTTTGACTAGCGAAGGCAGAGCTAGCCCCATATACATCACCGGCAGAGCCGTGACTACATCAAGGACTTTGTAGGCAGCTCCGTAAAGACCAACCTCGGCCTGAGTACGGAACCAGCCCAGAAATAAGATGTCGCTTTTGAGATAGATTAAATTGAAAAAGATGGAAAGTCCGATCGGCCAGCTGCGAACCAGAGCATCTTTCCAAACAGCCAGGTCGATCTGTGGTCGGATGCGCACATACGGTCCAGCCAAATAAATGGTGGTAATGAGTTGAATCAGATTTCCGATAGCAAAGGCAACCATCATGGCCACCACCCCCCAGGTCAGATAGACGAACAAAATGATTACAGCCAAGGTGATAAAGCGATTAGTGACCTCAGCCAAGGCTACTCGCCACATGGCCATGTGTTTTTGAAACACTCCGACCAACATGCCTGAGGCGGTCATGAAAAGATAGGACAGAGTTCCGACCGCGATAGCAATTTTAATTCCTAGACTGTATGGCAGGGCAAAGCCGATGGCTGCAGCCAATCCGAAAAAGACCAAACCAGAGATCAAACGCAAAGCCAGAACGTTGCCCACGATTTTTTCCTCGTCCGCTCCGGCCGCTGAAATCATCTGAACCAAAGTCAGGGTCAGACCGAAATCAACCACCACTCCGAACATCTGTAAAAAGGTCATGGCTGTGGTTAGTTCTCCATAGCCAGTCTCTCCTAGGTGTCGTGTTAGGACAGCAATGGTAATGACCCCTAAGAAAGTTCCAAAAACACGCCCACCAAAGTGGACGGAGTAATTTCGAGCTAATTCACGTGTGCTAGCCATATTGTCCTTTAGTATACCTGATCTGAGCCAAGGTTTCCAGCTTGACAATAAGCTTATTTTGTGCTAAACTAATAGCAGAAACAAAAACAAATTATGAAAAGTCAGGTTAAAGAAAAGTTGCATGAAATTTTTAGCGTCGCCGGAGAAGTCGCGGTGGCTTTTTTTGTTATTATTGTTGTGGCGGTGTTTTTATCCTTTTTGGAAGGGATGTGGCTTAGCCGCACTGCTCACGCTGCTTCTTTGAAAGGGTACGAGGCTTTGCCCGTGACCATTTCTGGTAGTGGCGAGTTGACTATGAAGCCAGGCGAACGCAAAACAGTTTCTGTTAGTTGGCAGAATATCGGGACCAAGAATTGGACCAATGACGGAGCAGGTTATGTTTCTGTGTACACTCATGGTCCCAAGTATCGCCAGAGCGAGTTTGACCCTGGAACGTGGCTGAGTCCAGACCAGGTGTCTCGAATTTCTGAAATCACTGTTCCGGTCAATGGTGTTGGTACAGCCAGCTTTGAATTGCACGCTCCTGATACCGAGGGTTCTTATGAGGAAATATTTCATTTAGCGTCTGAAGACACAGCCTGGATTCCAGGCGGTGAATTTGTTTTTCAGATTGAGGTCGTGGAAGAGATTGAAATTCCAGAAACGAAATGGCGAGTTGCTGAAGAGATCGAGGAACCTGAGACCAAACTCATTTATCATTCTGGATATCATGCCACGCCAACAACCATTTCTGAAGCAATCCAAGTCAGCCCTGGTGGTTCAGTGTCGACCACAGTTCAAATTACTAATACCGGTGACCGGTCTTGGACCAAGCGTCGGATTCAGCTTCCAGATCTGATGCTCGCGTCAACCACCGAAGATTATTTTCATTCTAGCTGGCTGACACGTAACATCCTGGTCGCTCGCTCGAGTGATATAATCGAACCTGGTGACACAGATGAGTTGCCGGTTAAGTTTACTGCTCCAGAGACTGAGGGTGTGCACACAGTCCGTTTTCAATTGGTGACTGATGGAACTTCAGTGACCGGGGGTGAGATTGATATTCCGATCGAGGTGACAGCCGATGCTCCAGAGGTGATTGACGAACCAATCATCATTTCAGCAGATGAAGCAATCGAAGAGCCAGTGATTCGAGTTGGAGTATTAACTGTTGATGAGGAAACAGATGATATGATTCAGATTAGCTCTGAGGTCGACATGATGTTGCAGGACGAGTTGGGTTCACCGCTGGCTAATGTTGATGCTAGCCAGATCGTATCTGCTTTTTATAAAGACAATCGTTATTATTATGATGTGGGCCGCGGCCTGGAAAAATCAACCTACCCAATCCGTTTTATTCCTGAAGAAAAGGATGCGATTTTAACCATTACTAATTTTGATCGGCGCGTCACCCGTAACGCTGGCTATGCTGACAACACTTTCCGCAACATTCTTGAAATCCGTTATAGTGAGGTCAAAGGCAACACCTGGATGATTAACGAATTGCCAATGGAAACGTATCTAAAAGGTCTGGCCGAGACGTCAAATATTTCTCATATCGAATATCAAAAAGCTTTGATTGTGGCAGCTCGTACTTATGCCTTTTACCATTGGCAGCGTGGCACTAAGCACGATGCTGAAGGTTACCATGTTGATGCTTACGCTGATCAGGTTTATAAAGGTCAAGGACAAGAATCGCGCATGCCTAAGCTGACTACTGCAGTTGAAGATACGCGCGGCGTGATTGCAACTTTTGACGGTGAGACAGCGATCACCCCATACTTCTCTCGTTCTGACGGTCGCACGCGAGACTGGTCTGAAGTATGGTACGGAGATGTTGAGTGGCTGAACTCAGTCGCTGTTCCTCATGACGTGGGCAAGACTCTGTGGGGTCACGGTGTTGGGATGTCAGCTTCTGGTGCTTTAGGTATGGCCAACGATGGTCAAACCTTTGATGAAATAGTAAAATACTTTTATCAAGGAATCGACCTTACTCAGCAATGGGAATAGTGTGAAATATTTTTTTATTTTCTTAGTTTCTTGTTTTCTTACGTTCGGCACTGCGCCGAGCGTTTTTGCCTTTGATCAGGATGCAGTGTCTGCGATTCATTCGGTTCGACCAGACCTGATGGCCGCCTTTGATGTTAATGGGGTAGCTGTGCCAGGGAGCGGAGCTGGATTCTTGATCGATATTTATGATTGGGCTGAACAGTATGGCTGGCGTGAACACGCTGAGTTATCGGATTACGCTCCGACTAGTGAATACGTTCCAGAGCGAGTTTGGCCAACTTTGCCTCCCGAAGTGACTGCGAGCAGTTATGTTGTCTTTGATAAAAATAGCAACCAGATTCTGGCCGCTCATGATGCGGATACAGTTTGGCCTGTGGCTTCACTAACCAAGCTGGTTACGGCTGACGTGGTGTTGGACAGCGGGGTCGATCTGACTGGTATTTGGTCAGTGCTGGATGAGGACGACGTGGGTGGAGCTAAGTTGTGGGTTTATGACGGATCAACGTTTACTATCGAAGATTTGTTTTATAGCACCTTGGTCGGTTCGGCTAACAATGCGGCCAATGCTTTGTCGCGATCTTCCGGACTAAGTAGTGATGAGTTTTTATATGCCATGAATCGTCGACCGTTCGAGCTTGGATTGGCTTACACTGAATTCGTTGATCCAACAGGGATCGAGCTCGGCAATGTATCAACGGCGCGTGAGATCGCGCGTGTTGCTCAACACGTCTTTGATGAGCATGAGGAAGTGCGGCGTTATACAACCACCTCAACCTGTTATGTTGATGTCTTGTCACACGGAGTTCAGAAGCGGCTGACCAACACTAATTGGATGCTTTACTATCCGGAATACGATGATGTGTATGTCACAGCTGGTAAGACTGGTTATTTGATTGAATCAGGTTGGAATTTGGTGGTTCAGCTACGACCAGATTCAGCGACTGAGGAACAGGAGTTGTTGATCATTATTTTTGGTGCAGATTCACGGTCCAATAGTTTTATTGATGCCGAAGCTTTGGCCGATTGGGCTTGGGAGAATCATTCCTGGGAAGTTAATCCGAGCTTATTGTAATAAAAAAACGATCATTATGACCGCTGTCGACTTAGGTCGATTTTTTATTTGTGCACTGCGCTGCCTGCTACCATCTTTTGTTCATGAGCTCGAGCCTGGTCAGCCAGCTGAACAACACGACGCTTGATCAGCTCTGGTCCTCGAACCTGTTTAAATACGAAGCGAGTTGTCTCAGCCGCGGTTTGAATATGAACGTCACCGTAATCAAAAACAGTTTGAACAATTCCGTGGACCTCTGAGGTTACGTCTTGAACATCGGCCAGATTTAATTCTGAAGCTATGCGAGAAAACAGTCCTAATTGTTCAATATTAATAATCCGTTCATTAGTCACGATCCAGACATCTAAATAGTAATCAATAAATTCACTAAAGCTGTAAACCCAGATGGCTAAATAGAACAAGCTAGCCAAAAGTCCAAGAAGCGGGGTGGCTACTGGATGAGCCAAGACCCAAGCGGCCTGCCAGTCCAGCATGTAATAAATGGCAACCGGGATGACCAGTAAGAATATCAATAGAATAATTATTCCAGCTGGAACAAACCAGAAACGACGGAGAAAAATGATTGTTTTCTCTCCGGGCTTGGCATCAGGAAGTTTCTCTAAGTGCATCATAGGACATCAAGTTCAAGAAATTGTTGATTTGGTTCACCGATAATAGTGTCTAGACTAAAAGAGGCGGCCCAGGAATAATCAGACAGCAGAATATAAGAAGCTCCGATAATAAAAATTGTTCCGCCAATATAGATGACAGACAAAAGATATAAAGCAAAGTTATAGATTCCGTAGCGGAGTAAATGGTAAATGTTGAAAAAACTGAAGATCAAAAAGATCACAATAAAAACAGCGTAAGGAATCAGGAAAAAGGAAATAGGAAAGTCTGGCATACATTAATAGTATAGCTGATCCAGAGTTAAATTTCGAGGCTGCTTTGCGGAGGATCAAATCCTAGGTGCTTATAAGCCTGTTCAGTAATAGTGCGACCGCGTGGGGTGCGGTTGATGAACCCTAGCTGCATCAGGAACGGTTCGTATACTTCTTCTAAGGTGGCAATCTCTTCTTGGGTGGCTGCAGCGATAGTACTGAGTCCGGCTGGTCCGCCGTTGAATTTTTCAATAACAGTGATCAATATGCGTCGATCGACCGCATCTAGACCCAAAGCATCGATGTCCAATAAGTTAAGAGCTTCATCCGCAATCTCCTTGGTGATTTTACCTTGATGTTTGACTTCAGCGTAGTCGCGGACACGGCGCAATAAACGGTTGGCAATGCGTGGGGTGTGGCGGGCACGACAAGCGATTTCTTGGCAAGCCGCGTTATCAATTTCGACTCCAAGAATTTTAGCACTGCGTTTGATGATTTTTTCAATATCATCATGTTCGTAGAAATTGAGGCGGTAAGTGACCCCAAAGCGATCGCGGAGCGGCGAAGACAACATAGAGATTCTGGTTGTAGCTCCAATGATAGTAAAGCGATCTAGATTCAGGCGGAGGGTGCGCGCGGTTGGCCCCTTGCCCACCACCAGATCAAGAGCATAGTCTTCCATGGCTGGATAAAGCACTTCTTCGATCGACTTATTCATGCGATGAATCTCGTCGATAAACAGCACATCGCCTTCTGTTAGGTTGGATAGAATTGCAGCCAGGTCACCCACCTTTTCCAAAGCAGGTCCACTAGTTATTTTGATTTGAGAACCCATTTCATTGTTAATCACATGAGCCAGTGTAGTCTTTCCAAGTCCAGGGTTACCATACAATAAAACGTGCTCTAATGGTTCACTACGCTTTTTGGCTGCGGCCATAAAAATATCAAGGTTTTGTTTGATTTCGTTTTGGCCGACAAATTCACTTAGGTCTTTTGGTCTAAGCCCAGCCTCAAAAGCACGTTCGCTATCGTCAGCGTCGTTTTTTGTAATCGGCTCTTCGTTTTTAAGCTCATCTGGTCGTTCAATCATGTGGTTGTATTATGAAACAGATCGCTTCAGCTGGCAAGCACAAAAAGCGAAACCGAGCCTGAAGGGCCCGGTGAAAGAAAGGTCGGTGTTGTTAGAAAAGGGCGTTCGGACGCTAGTCCTCTTCATCTTCGTCTGTGGGTGGTTCCCAGTCAGTGGCACCCATTCCAAGGCCCAGGTCAGGGGTCAGGGCTTGCAGGGCAAAGTGGATGACCCAACATTCGGTTGGGCTAATCCCAATGCGCTCGCTCAGAGAATCCGGGGTGTGGCTGACCACTTGGCCGACGTGGTAGACCCCGGCCTCTACCAAGGGTTCAGCGATTTCATCTGGAAGCCCCAACCCCTCGATTCGCCAATCGAAGGGATCGATCTCAGGCTCTTTGAGTACGTCCTGGTCGGCTTCGGGTTCTTCGGGTGGTTTTGGGTCGTCGACAATCTCGAAGATCGAGGGGTGGTCCAGGAACAGGAGAACTTGTCCTGTCGTGCCCTGCACCCGAAACTCGCCAGTGTTGGCTCGGATAGCCAACTCACGATCTTCAGTAATGAACCAGTGGAGGGTCAGTCCTCCCAAGGTAAACCGGCCACTCATATCGGAGTAATCCATGGCTCCCCCTTTCCGGGCTTGTTACCACTCGTCATATCACCAGAAGGACTGGTGAGATAACGACTGGTGCCGCGGGTGGGAGTCGAACCCACACGGTATTGCTACCAGAGGATTTTAAGTCCTCAGCGTCTACCATTCCGCCACCGCGGCTTGGGCTATAAGATAGCTATTTTTTAGGCGTTTGTCAACGTGAAAACCATCAGCAGACTAGGCCGATGGTTTGCGAGAGGAGAGTTGTCCGTTGGTGGAGTTGAAGGCCACGATCAGGCCAGCGATCAGGATGAGAACTCCGCCGATCACGGCCGGTAGTTTTATTTGTTCGTGATAGTAGAGCCAGCCTAGGATCCAGCCAAAGAGCACCTCGCTGTACATTAGGATTCCGGCTTCTGAAGCTGGGGTTAGTTTTAGGGCCAGAGCCAGGCAGGCAAACAGTATTCCACCGCTGATCATTCCAATACTGATGGCCGGAACCACAGATGATGGATTCCAGTTGGCACTGAAGAGCTGCCAGCCAAATACTACGGTTAACAGAATCAGAGCCCAGAAGGGCATGGCAGCAGCATCAACCTTTTTGGTGGCTCGTCGACCAATTACCAGAACTGATGCAAAGGTGAAACTGCAGGCAATCGAAGCGATCACACCCCAGGACAGCTCATTGGTTTTCCAGCTGTAGGTGCTGGCTACTAGCAGAGTGCCGACAAGGGCCATTCCGGCGGCTGGGACCAGCTTTGGTCGTTGCTTGTTTTCGACCAGCCTTTCGTAAATGACCACTCAGATCGGCCCCAGATAGAGTAGGGACAAGGTGATTCCTACTGGAATGTGTACGACCGAGTAGATCCACAGGACCACCGAGAGGACCATCATAATGGCGTATAGGGCCAGGATTCCTGCTCCATCCTTGATCTTGAAGACACGCTCTCGATAAAGCAGTCCAACAAAGATGGCTCCGAACAAGCCTCGAGCAGCTGCGATTTGCCACACGCTCCAGCCCTCGGCTTCGAGGAGTCGGGAGAAAATGGCAGTAGTAATGGAAAGAGCAGAGGCCACAACGGCCAAAGCTCGGCCGAAGTGTTGATCGCGCATTGTGTACCTCCAAGCGTCGACGAGGTAGCTTAGAGCATTTAACAAGACTTGTCAATCGTCCAGTCTCATGTTAAACTCTTCTTCACAAAGTGCGGGAATAGCTCAGTGGTAGAGCGTCTCCTTGCCAAGGAGAAGGCCGCGAGTTCGATCCTCGTTTCCCGCTCCATGTCAAAACCAGCCTTGTCGGCTGGTTTTGTGTTTTTCTAATTTTATACTCCGCAATATTGCTCGACTCGTTTAAAGCGACTGCTGACCACAGCTAGTTCGCAAGACATTCTTTTGTCCAATTTATCTAGCTTTTCATTGACCTGATCAAATTCTTCTTTAGTGGTTATCTGGAATTTATTCATGTCTGAAGATAAACTATCAAACTTTTTGTCTAAGACAACAAAGTTGGTTTCGAGTCCATTCAGTCGTCCGTCAATCCCATTCAATCTCCCGTCGATACCATCTAGCCGTCCGTCGATACCATCCAGTCTCCCGTCAATCCCATTAAGCCGAGAATCTATTGTTTCTAATTTAGTTAATATTTTATTTTCCATATGTTTTTGTCATTTAGTGCATTATAGCACAACTAGCAGAAGAGCCAATCATCTTCGTCTTCATCGTCGGGATCATCTATTGAATGAATATTTTTGATCATGCCATAAGGTATTTTTTTGTATTTTTCGTTTTGAATCGTGTCTTGAGCTGTTTTAACCCAAGCTTCTTCGTATTCAATATCATCTCGAATTTCTTGGAGTCGCTCCTGAACGAATCGGGGCGCATTGATACTGATCTGATATCTCCATTCTCGCCATCGACTATCTTTGTTTGAAGTCTGAATAATTTTTTCGTGAACCTCTTGTTTGATGGCCAGCCTTTTGGTCCTCCCCTCGAGTTTACCGGCTTTGATTTCCAGATCTATAATTTTATTTTCTTTTTGATCAATCATTTTGGCTAGTAGGAAATCGCGTTCTTCCTCTTCGTTGTCCGGCATTAGGTAAATGAAGTAACATTCATCGAGAGCACACCCAGCAAAACCAATCAGGTCAGAGTCCTTTGTGTTTTTTATAATTTTTTCTATCTTGTCAATCGCTTCTTTGGTTCCTTGGTGAGCCAAGTCCATTAATTTGGCTTCAATTTTTTTATTATCTGTTTTTTTGGTCATAGATTTATAAAGGTTAAGTGTGGGATAGGGATTACCCTATCCCACACGCTTTGATTCAGGCCTTAGCCGCGAAGTAGGCTTTGCCCTTGTCACTCATAGCAAAGGCAATACCACTCTTGTTTCCACTTTTGTATTGTTCCTTAGCGATTTCAAAGACAAAGTTTCTCATCTCGTCAGCGACTGATCCTTCAACACCTAGATTTTGGGCTAACTGATTGAAGCGAGCAACCATATTAACGTACCATTTTGGGGTTTCTTTACTTTCCATATTTTTGTTTAGTTAGAATTAGTTAGCAGGAGTTCCACAGTCAACGGTTTTGGCTGTGAACGTTGGAATTTGTTCTTTGCGTGATCGATAATATCGGAACGCGAAATATCCGAGCGCAGCAGCTGTAGCCAAAGTAAGGGCGATAGCTAGGCCTGATCTTGCCGCTGAACTCCGATTGTTTGAAGTTCCAGCAGCCATCACAGGCGTTTCTTCGATCACCTCAATGTCGTCAAGTGACCGTGGTAAGACACGGAAATTATCGTAGTAACGACTAACGATTCCAGTGACCCGGATGCGAGATCCTTCGTCTAGGAAGGTTACGTCGATGTTTGCTCCGTCCTTAGCGATCACGGTTGTTGTAGTCTGGTTGTCTTCGATTACAAAGCGATCACTTTCGACTGACTGAATCATGCCCTCGACAGTTACCAACCAACCTTCTGTGTTCTCGTCGACTTCCTCGAGCTCGATCTCATGTGGTACAGGCTCATCACCGTGATACAAAACTTTAATATCATCAGCAGAGGCTAGTTTAATGCGAGTCTCATCGCGAGACGAACTTAACTCTCCCTCCAGCTCGACCACGTCGCCGACAAACAGTTCTGGCCAGTCAGCTTTGTAGAAGTAGACCTGGATTCCAGAGCCGGCTAGATACATAATCTGTGTGCCCATGATCCCGGGCCCCACGGAAACAGTTCCGGTCACGCGAACCTCTGTACCTGGATCAAGATCACGCACGGCACTCAGCGTTGTTTCGACTACAGAAGAAGTTGAGCTGTAAGAATAAGAATTAGTGGCCGAGCTTGTCTTGGTAGTAGCCACAGAAACACTAGCTGAGTTTATTGGCTCGTTGTTGGTCGGAGCGATTTCTGTTACCACGGTTTCGACCGGGGCAGAAGTGGTCTCCTCGACTACGCTGTTGCCGGTTGTATCGGTGGTGTCATCAACAACAGCTGCCGAAACCTGGTTCGGTTCATTTGGCGTAATCTGGTTCGTGCTAGTCCACGTTCCGCTAAGGAGAATAAATGATTCGCCCTTGGTTGTCTTTTCATAAGTTAGTTCATCAACCGCGGTTCCGTCTGGTGCGATCAAACGCACCACCTCAGTCCCGCTATTATTTAGAGCCAAGCCAGTGATGTCTCGATCCAGAGCCAAGACGGCACCGGGTTCGATCATCTGAGATTCATCGGCCGTATAGGTTTTGTCTGATGCATCACTCAAAGACCATCCGTTCAGATCGATCGCAGTTGTTCCGGTGTTTATTAGTTCAACGAATTCCTCCTCAGAATCTGATCCAGAAGTATTGGCATAGACTTCGTTGAGACGAAGGTCATAAGAGGTCGTAGAGACCGTCTCTGTCTCAGCTACCTCTACCTCCTCGATTTCAACAGGATCAGTTTCTGTTTCGTTTTCAACAGGCTGCTCCTGCTCCTCCTCAATCACCTCAACTTCTTCGGTCTCTTGAGCCTCTTCGATCACAATCTCTTGCGGCTCATTACTGATTATGTTTTCGGCTCCTGGAGTTGAAATCGTGGTTTCCACGAACTCACCGTTCTCGTTGCGAGCTACAGCCAGAGGATCACTCACTGTTGGAGCTTCAGACCCATCGCCGTAAGTCACTTGGTCGAGCACGACACCCTCAGGATCAAGTAACTCGATCGTGTCCCCACTGTTGTTTAGATTTCCACTAATTTTTTCAACAACAACGAACTGTCCGCTTGCTAAATACTGATCAGGCAGGTCTGTTGTTTTGCCAGATGCTTCACGGATCTGATATCCAGCCAGGATGTAAACGCTGTCGGTCGGATTGTAGATTTCAACCCATTCGTTGTTTCCAGTTACTGGGTCAGATACAAATTCGTTAATAATCATGTTGTCATAGGTTGAGGTAGGATCGGTTGGATCGGTTTCGGTAGTTGGATCCTCGTTGTCAGATTCAGAGTCCTCATCCGTTGTTTGAGAATCGTCTTGATTGGTGTCATATGGTTGGTAGTTAAAGGTTTCACAAGATTCAAGCGCTGTGAGAGACTCAAGAGCTCCTGGAGCTCCCAACTCAGTTGCGGTCTCTTCGAAGCCAACGGATTCGGTGGTGCTCACCCAAGACTCATCAAGCATTCCGTCACAGTCTACTCGTTGCATGGAACTTCGGGGCAGGAAGTCTCCTTCTTCCGTTTCTGAGCTCGTGCTTCCCGCTGGCGGAGCGCCGCCATCTCCAGCAACATCAACAATTGTGAGACTGGCATCCTGGAGACTAATTCCGAACGAGGAATTAGACAGGCTGAGCGAGGTTGTGGTGAAGTCCGACTCGACATTGAGGGTGGACTTTTCATCATCAAGAGCATAGTTGGTTATTAAGTAGGTTGAGTTAGGTTGAATCATGGCATCATCAGGCAGGCCCAAGGTGTCACCGCCAGTAGCGCCTCCGACCAGACTCCAGCCGGTCAGGTCAACCACCTCGTCACCAAGGTTGGTCAACTCAAGCCATTCATCAGAATTATTTACTTCTGATCCGGCCCAGCCGACCTCAGAAATGACGACTCGAGGTGCTGTTCCCTCTTGTGTTTGCTCTTCAGCCAGTACAGCCAGTGGCATTAAAATGAGTGCCAGAATAGAGGCGAAGGCCAAGAGCATTCGATCGTGATTAAGCATATTGCTTACAGATTAATATTAAGTTGTTGGGCTTCTCAGCGCGCGTTCTGAGAAAAATAAAGAACGACGCCGCTTGCGCGGTTAGTCGTTCATCAAAGGCTAATTTCAGATAACCATTATTTGGGGCCACTGTCAAGACTTGATCTGGGGATAAGGGTGAGGTAAGATGCTTTTTGTTAAGTATGCCGGGGTGGTGGAATGGTAGACACGCCAGGTTTAGGACCTGGTGGGCGCAAGCCCGTGGAGGTTCGAGCCCTCTTCCCGGCACCAAGAATATGAATTTTAAAATTTCATCAAAAATTTTTGAGACTTATCCTGACCTAACGGTTGGGGTTTTGGTTGTGCGCGGAGCTGATAACAGTGGGTCGAGTTCGGAGATCACTTCAATGTTGCGTGAAGAAGAAGCTCGAGTGCGTGAGCGGTTTGAGGGAGTCGAAGCAGTAGCCCAGATTCCAGAGATCGGGGCACAGCGCCAGGTGCACAAAAAATTTGGCAGCAAGCCGAATCGATACCGCGCTTCTATCGAGTCCCTGGTTCGGCGAGTACGCAAAGGTGACGAGCTGCCATCGATCAACAAGCTGGTTGATTTATATAACTTAATTTCGATCAAATACGTTGTCCCGGTTGGTGGTGAGGACACTGATGCATGTGAAGGTGACATTGAACTGGCCTTTGCTGACGGGACCGAGGAATTTATTTGTATCGGCTCTGACGAGAACGACCCACCTGAGGTAGGTGAGGTGGTTTATAAGGATAGCAAGGGCGTGATCTGCCGCCGCTTTAACTGGCGTGAGGGTGATCGGACTAAGCTGACCAAGCAGACCAAGAACGCAGTGATTGTGATCGAGGGCGTGCTTCCAGTTGGTCGTGACCAGGTCGAGACCGCTCTGTCTGATCTAGCCGGGCTGGTCAAACAACACTGCTCGGCCGAAGTGGAAACAAAAATTTTAGACTCTCAGGATACCGAATTTTCTTTATGAAAAAAGCTTCGCTATTTGTGGTTTTTATTGCACTAGTTGTTTTGGGAATAGTTTTTTGGCGCATGAATCCAACTCAAGAGGATGTAGAAACGGCGATTGAGTCACTCGAGTCAGAACACCTGGTTACAGCAGATGAATCAGAGAGACAGGGTCAGGATTATGTGGCTGAATCGATCGTGTTTGAGTTGGTTGGTGCCGAGCCGATTGTGATCGACACAGCTGAGATTGACAACGCTCAATATTTTTTAAGTGATGATCTAGGATTCTCGTTGCAATATCCAGCAGATTGGTTGATAAATGAAGAATACGAAGCCGAAGGTTTGGTCTGTTTGATAAGTCAGGAGCATCAAGACAAGATGAACGACCCCGAGTTAGAAGGTGTGCCATTTAATATGTGCCTGGTTGATGTAAAAGAATATCAAGAGTTAACAGACCTACCAAACAATAAGGAGGGCCTTTCTTTTGAAGAATGGATTGACATCAAAGCCAATGATTATTTGTTTATTAAGCGTGAACCGATTGTGCTAGGAGGGGCTATGGGTTATCAGGGAGAGTGTTGGGGCATGATAAGTGTTTACTGTGTCTTTATCGAGAATGATGGTAGGGTTTATTCGGCGTCTACCAGCGACACGAATCAAGCAGAGGAGATAGAGATTATTCATTCAATTCAGTTTGCAGAGTAAATTATGCGCGTGATATTGATCCATGGTTTTAATGCCAGTCCAGACATGAATTTTCATCCTTGGTTGCGGGACGAGTTGCACCAGGCTGGTTTTGAAGTTCTGGCACCAGAGCTGCCGTTTAAGGGCGAGCCGGATTTGTTTGAGTGGATCAAAGCTATGGAAGAACAGATCGGCCGACTCGAAGCTGATGATATTATTCTTGGACACTCACTGGGCGGAGTGTTGGCTCTACGTTATCTTGAGGCAGCTGAGGCAATGGGTACACCGCGAGCCGTGATTTTGGTCGCTGCTCCATGGCGGACCAGGAAAGCAGAGATGAAGTCATTCTTTACTCACGAGCTTGATGCCGATGTTTTAATGTGGAAGGCCCGAGATTTTATCGTTGTGCACTCCAAAGATGATGAGTTGGTTCCATTTGACCACGCAGAAAAGTATCGTGATATTTTGAAAGGCAAGCTACTTACACGCGAGAACGAAGATCACTACATGGGAGAAAAATATCCGATCCTGTTACAACTAATAAAAAAACTCGCTGAAAAGGATTACGAAATAAATCCTGGCGAGGGATTAGAGAATGATTTTGGAGAAGTTTAAACACCCGCCCAAGAGCGGGTGTTTTTTGTTTCAGCACAAACTACATTTCAAAAGAAACAGAGCTGCCGGTTTGAGTATCAGTGAAAGTATATTGAGCTGTGTCTCCAGATGGTTCTGCGCTTAGTTCGTATGTTCTAAAGTTGACCGTTATTTCCCCAGCCGGGGTGTTGGCTCCTTGTTGCTTGGCGCTGGACACTTTGAATTTTGCCAGTTTTTCTAAAGCGGTTAGTTCATCAGCTTCTGTTTCCGCGTCCAGATATGTCTGGTGAAGTTCCATGGTGGTGTCATGGCCGCGTTCCAGGTCTTGCTCTAGATCAGCCCTGGATTCTCCAGATTGACCACTAACCACATCAAACAATTCATTAACCGCTTGCTGTTTTTCTGGTTGTGGCAGGTCACTTTCTATGATTTCATCAACACATTGTTTGAGTTTTTTATAGACTTCCGGGTGCAGTAGGTCTTTATACGAATCCATGGCCGTTTTGGTTATTTTTTCAAACGATGCTTCAGCTTTGTCTGTTTCTTCTGCATCGTCTTGATCCGGTGCCTCTCCGGCCTCGGCTCTGGCCGGCAAAGCAAAGGACATAAAGATCGATGCTCCTACGGTCAGACGGACCATTTTTTGGTAAAACCTAGAATCTCGAATTGACTGCAAGAATCCATTGTTGGATTCTTCGTCTAGAGTAGCTTGAGCTGCTTGGGCTTCAGCAAACATACTGTGACCAGTTTCTTCAGTCACAACACTATCAATTTGATTTATATCAGCAGCCAGGGCCTCGGCAGAGACCTCTGTTTGGAATTCCGGAGACCTTAACTGATCAGGTATGGTTTCGCTTTGGTCAGGTATTCCTCGAGCTTCTTCAGGAATATGTCCCATAACTTCAAACATAAGTTTATTTTAATTACGATACCAACAGCTTATCATCTTGACGATTTAAGGTAAAACTGCGCATAATAGATCCACTGACTATTTATTAAGTTTTATGACCATTGTTTTAGACGGAAAATCATTGACGATTGATCAGGTGGTGCAGATTTCACGCCAACATGAGCGAGTTGAAATTTCAGAGGAAGCAAGGAAAAATTTAATTAAGGCCCGTGACTTTGTGGATCAGGCCGTGGCTAAAGGTGAGGTGATCTATGGGATCACTACCGGTTTTGGTAATTTTAAAAACGTGACTATTGATGCTGAACAGACCGCCAAGCTGCAGGAGAATCTGTTAACCTCACACGCTATTGGTGTCGGGGACCCTCTTCCTGAGGAATGTGTCCGGGCGACTATAGTTGTTCGAATCAACAGCCTGTTGCAAGGGTTTTCCGGAGTGCGTCCAGTGGTCATTGATCGTTTAGTTGATCTGTTAAATAATGACATTTATCCTTTTGTCCCTCGTAAAGGTTCAGTTGGTTCTTCAGGAGACCTGTGTCCACTCTCTCATATTGCCTTGGTTATTCTTGGTCTAGGTGAAGTGCTAGTAAACGACGAACGCCGACCATCAAGTGAGATTTTGAAAGAAAAAAACATTGAGCCAATTACTTTGTCCTCAAAAGAAGGTCTGGCCCTAAACAACGGGACAGCGGCTCAGACAGGGATCGGTATCTGTGCTTTGTATAACGCCAAGCGTTTGACTAAGCTGGCTGACGTGGCTTTGGGTATGAGCCTTGATGTGATGATGGGAACTCGGCGAGCTTTTGATGAGCGCATTCATCGTTTACGACCACATCAGGGGCAAATTGATGTTGCCGCTAATATTAATACTTTATGTGCTGGCTCAGAATTAATGGAATCGCACAAGGATTGTGACCGGGTGCAAGATTGTTATTCTTTGCGCTGTGCCGCTCAGGTTCACGGCGCTTGCCGTGATGGCATTGATCACGCTGAACGTGTTTTGACTACAGAGATCAATTCAGTCACTGACAATCCGTTGGTTTTTCCTGATGACAATGAAGTGCTTTCTGGTGGAAATTTTCATGGAGAGCCGATCGCTTTGGTCATGGACTATTTAACTACCTGTGTTTCTGAGCTGGGAAATATTTCTGAGCGCCGCACCGCCAAGATGGTGGATGCAGCTAACTCCGAAGGTCTTCCAGCCTTTTTGATTGAAAAAGAAAAGGGAGGACTTAATAATGGTTTTATGATCGCTCAGTATACTGCCGCTGCTCTGGTTTCAGAAAACAAGGTCTTGGCCCATCCAGCTTCTGTTGACTCTATTCCGACCTCTGCCAACCAAGAAGATCATGTAAGTATGGGCACGATTGCTGCTCGACAGGCACGAAAAGTATCTAACAACGTTGAACAGGTGATAGCGATTGAGATGATGTGTGCGGCTCAAGCTTTGGATCTTCGAGTTCCGATGAAAGGTGGTCCAGGCTCACAAAAAGCCCATGAACTTATTCGAAAACAGGTGCCTAAGCTAGATGAAGACAGGGTGCTTTATTATGATTTAGAGAAAATCTCTGAAGTCATTTTGAATAATGATTTCATTTCAGAGATTGAAGAAAGTGTCGGTAAATTAAAATAATTATGAATAACGATACTTATATCATTACTGCCGCTGGTGGTAATGGAACAGCAATCCAACTAATTACTGATCTTCAGGATCGGCGCTGGTATGCAGTTGAGGGCAGAGGTTTGTTACGACAGTATAAAGAACAAGGAGCTGAGCAAGCTGGATTTTTGGATGTAGAAGGTCGACATTTTCATATGAGCGGAAGTGAGTTTTGTGGCAACGCTGCTCGGGCGGCTGTGCTATTAATATCGTTACTGACTAAAGAAGATACTGTTGATTTTAGTATGTCCGGATGCCCTAATCGAGTACGAGGTAAAGTATTGGAAGACCTTGGAGAAAAGTGTTATCGAGTTTCTTGCACCTTTGATCGTTTGCCAATGGTGATTAGTGAGGTTAAGGTGTTACGTAAAATACGGGCCACTAAGGTTGATTTTAAATCAATGGTTCATGTGATTATTGAAGCCCCGTTTCCGGAAAAGGATCATGATAATCAACACCGACAGATTGTTAAGCAGTTAGAGTTAGATCAGCGCAATGCTGTAAGTGTGATGTGGATCGAGCGTAAGAACGAGGATTTGGTTAAGATCCAATCTGTGGTTTGGGTGCGAGACGTTGATTCTTTTTTCCATGACAGCTCTTGCGGTTCAGGTAGTATTGCGGCAGCCAAGATCACTGGAGCCACTCAGATCGAACAGGACACAGGGCAAATCATTTCAGTTCATATTCAGGGAGAAGAGATCGCTTTGGAGAGTGAGATGGAAATTGTCCACGCTGATATCGGATAATTGACTTGTGAAGCAACTTGTTGTTAAATCAAAACAGCTGGAAACAGCTGTTTTGCTAATTCGTAGATAATAAGGAAGACTCCATGGAAAAATGGGTGCACATTGTGACAGCGGCTGGCGGGAACGCCACTGCGATTCAGGTCCTTGATGCGCCCCAGGGGCGTGATTGGTATGTTCGTCAGGGCCAGGAATTGATGGTTCGAATGGCTGACTATCAGGTTGAGCAGGTCGGGTTTTTGATTCCTAACGAGATACATTTCGAAATGGCTGGCGGTGAGTTCTGTGGCAACGCGGCCCGCAGTGCAGCCGTGCTGCTATCAGAGATTACTGACCAGAATCATCCCAGGTTCACCATGTCTGGTTATGACGGACGAGTCCGAGCTGAGGTGGACCAGACCACTGACCAGCGTTACGACGTTGTCTGCGCTTTCATTGATCTGCCCATGACTAAGTCACAGTCGTGGGTCTCTGACGATCAAGGTGCTACTTTGGTCGACCTGGGCGGAATAGCTCATGTTGTTCTGGAGGCACCATTTCCTCGGAATGGGTACGAGGAGCAGCACCGAAAGTTTGTTAATGGACTTCATCTTCAGGGTCATGATGCAGTCGGTGTGTGTTGGATTCGTTACCAAGACGATCAGGTACATATGGACCCGGTGGTCTGGGTGCGAGCAGTTGATTCCTTTTTCTACGAAACCTCTTGCGGTAGCGGTAGTATTGCTGTGGCCGCTGTGACCGGCAAGAGCCAGATCATTCAACCCTCAGGCCAAACGATTCTAGTTGGCCTTGATGGCAGCACCACCACGCTGCGTAGTGAGATGGAGGTGGTTCATCGTGAGTAGTCAGATCGAGTATGTCCAGATCAAGACGGTCATAGATGCTCGGTTAGCCGGGTTCATGCAGATTTACCGCGACGCCTTCAGTCGGGCGCCGTACTTCGAGCGATCGAATCGGACTCGGGGCTTGCTCGATGTCTGGTGTGCACATATAGTTGTTGGTGGTCTGTTTCTGGCTATGGAAGGCCGGTGTGTTGTTGGGTTGTGTTGTGCCTATCGGGCCAACAGGGCGATCCAGGGCGATGTCCATCGCCACATGCGGGATCGAATTCAGGACTGCCCTTTTGAGCTTCGTGACACAGTCTACGTCTCAGAGCTGGCTGTTCATCGCAGTTACGAGGGGCAAGGAATCGGCTCTGGTCTGTTACAGATCTGTTTGCACTGGGCTCAAGAGCAGCGGATGACGACCTGCGCCATGCGCACGGCTCATGGCTCAAAAGCCGAACGACTCTATCGTAGTTACGGGGCCCAAGAGATCACGGGGCTGAGCCAACACATTCCTGAACCCCAAGGTGGTTCTCAGAGCCAAACTCGGATTTGGTTCTGGAGTGAGATAACAAGAATGCTCGATCAGATCGAGCAACATCAAGCGTCCTTTTCTTCGTGAGAGAGGTGGCCGGCCGGCTAGCCTCTCTTTTCCGTTGGTGAATATAGGCTTTGTGGCTGATTATAAAATGCAGCCCATTCCCGGTCACCAAAGGAGAAGTGCCACCATTCTCCATAAAACGGAGCAAAGCCTTGTTTGACCAGAAGATCGTGGAGTAGTTTTCTGTTCTGCTGCTGTTCTTCAGTTAGGCCAGAGGCAAAAGTTTCAATTTTGTCTCCGGCTGAGAAGTCAGCGATTTTGGTTCCCATGTCTAGGTCACCTTCCGGAGTTGTGATCGTAATATCAATCGCACCGCCAGTGGGGTGACCAGCCACATCAGGCACAGCAATGTGTAAGTGGGTTTGTCGAATTAGCTTGTCTTCAGTTATTTCTGGATCGGTTTTCTTGATTTCTTGCTTTCTTTCTTCAAAATATTTTTCCTGAATTTCGGGAGCACGATATCCGTACACGACTTTGAATTGAGCTTCTGGTCTTCCTTTAATTAGTTCAGCGCCAGCTCGGCGAATTTTTTCAGCCACACTTTGGCGAACAAAAATTCGATCACCAACCAAAGGTATCATGTCTTGTTTTTCATAAACACAAAGCACCTCAGGCGTGGCTTGTCTCAGATCAACCAAGGGCTCGTTATTTTCTGATAAAGAAATTTTTACCAGATCATCGTATTGTAAAATTTTCATAGTATATAAAGGATACCGGGTTGGGTAATTTTTGGCAAAGAGAATGCCGGGGCCGTCACGAGACAGCACCCGGCAAGGTCGCGCAGGTTGCGCAGGAGAGGAGGGGATCAGAGCTCGAGGTCGTGTAACGTTCGAGCTAGGACCACCCGCTCTGTAGTGTCATGGTAGTGAGCGATAGGCCGGAACCCCAGATGACGATACCAGCGTAGAGGAATCGTCTCCTCGGAGGTTCGGATTCGCACCATTCCGACCGTTCCACCGGTACGTCCTCTTCCAACAATGGCTCGGTGTCGTTGGCGCAGCAGTTGCTCCATGATGTGGATATGGTTTGGGTGGGTGGGGTCAACCCCTAGCTCGTCCAGGTGAACCCAATTGGTCTGACTATCGAACTCGCGCTCCAGGTCATTGGCAAGGCCAGGGAGCTTTAGTCGTTCCTCAGCTTCCTGAGTCGAGACATTACAGGCCCAACAGAAGCCGGTGATGTGGTGCGGGTCCTGTAGAGCCAGGATGCAGGTGGAGTCTGGTGTCAGCCGTTCGCGGATACGCTCGGCCAGTTTGTCGGCCGGCCAACGTTTCTGAACCGGTTTGCCATGGCACATGAACTCGTTTTCCATGAGGGCTTCGACGTGCTCAAGACAAATTCCCCAGACGTGACCACAAACAGTACAGAACACCCACTCCAGCCACGGCTCTCTGCTAAAGACCTTACGGTAGCACCGGGTCATCCCCAACAGATACTGTTCCACTTCCACACCAGGCATGAGCTGGTGGTACATGATTTCACCAGAGGGCATCATATCTCCTTCTGCTTGTAAGTGTCCAGTCATCAGCGCTTGTCGCCTCTGATAGCCTATATTTAGCCGGTTTAGGCGGGAAATGTCAAGAGGATTGACGTACTGGTTTGATTCGTGTTAAAGATAGGGCACAACAGCGGAAAGGAGACGGTATGCCTCCGTGTAAACTGAACCATCTGGTGGTTCCGGCCCAAGCACTGGTGACCGAGATCCAGGGATACTTGCCGATCACTTCGGCCATCCTGGATGATTGGGGTGGTGGACCACGGATCATCTGGGGCGGTCCGGCCGTCGAGGCATGTGCTGGCGACTGTGAGAGCTGCCCGCTCTTCCAGGTCGTGGGTGAAGATCCGGAGGACACATCGGATCGTGATTTCACCACCACCCTGGTTCGGGCCGATGAGGAACAGTTGGCCGTCTTCTCGGTCAAACAACCGATGCTCAACTGCAAGACCTTGCAGCAGTACCTGGACGCGTTCGTCGAGTGGTTCGTTCAGCGCTGTCGGACCACAGAGCAGGTGCGTGACGAAATGCTCTGGGTGGCCGGGTTTCGGCTGCTGTACTTCCAGGACTGCAGTCCGGCTGGCCTGCTCCAGCTCGAGCATCTGGCTCGGCGGTATGTGGTCAACACGGCCATGTTCCACTTACTTGCCTCCGGGGACGACACCAACAATGCCGAACGCATTCGGGCCTTGCACCAGGAGGCCGAGCGCCTCGGGATCTTGTAGAGGTTGACAAGTCCTTTAGGCCCCTGCTAAGATCGGGGCAATGAAAGTTCCTTGCGCGGGCGTAGCTCAATTGGTAGAGCATCGGATTCCAAATCCGAGGGTTGCGGGTTCAAGTCCTGTCGCCCGTGCCACACGTTTTCCACCTGTTTCTGGGTGAGCTGGACCCCCCACTGCTTGTCGGTCGGGGGTCCATACTATTTATAAAAAGATTTCGACTCCACAGCTGTGGAGTCGTTGACGTAGATGAAGATTTTGACTAGCACTAGGCGATGCGCTCAGCAATGTAGAACATGGACCGACCGACCTTGATTCGGTCCGAAGGGGTCGGAAAAAGGAGCATCCCGTTGCGCGGGATTCGGACCTCTTCACCGTTGCCGTAGTGCCCGAGCAGCTCACCTTGTTCGACCTGGCGCCAACCGCGGTTGACCTCATCGACGTAGGTGAAGTCTGGGTGATCAGCCTGAACACACTTGGCCAGTTTGTATACGGTCTGGTCCGTTACGGTGTCGGTTGCCACGGACAGACCAGTGGCCTTGATGAAACGCTGGTCTACCACTCCGGTCTTGAGTAGGAGACGCATGGTCACGGCCAAGGCCTTCCTGACCTTGGAAGAATCAGTGCGTTGTCCAGTTTCGTAGCAAAAACCCAGGCCATGATCGCGCCTGTAGCGCTGCTGCCCCCAGGTGCTACCACCGTGGACGTTGACCCAGTAGTCAGTCGTGGGCAGAGTTGGTAGACCGAAGTCTTGGGCCAGGATATTGTCCGGGTCAGTCAGGACGTACCTAACCGGAATGAGCTGGTAGTATTCACGATGGGCCGGACTGTCTTCTCCAAAACAGACGAAAGGCGTGGAGGGACTGCTTGTGCCGTGAATGTCGAACATGAAGTCCGTTATGTCAAGGACTGGCTTGAGCTCTCGGGCTCGAACCAGATCTGCTGGATCAGCAGGGTTCGGCACCTGAGCTAGTTCTTCTGGAATCCAGCGCCGGTTGAGATCTCGTTCACTCACCCCACGCTGCGGCGGACTCATGTCCATTGCTTCGGGATTGCCGAATCCCAGGAACAAGTTACCGCGCACGAGGTCGGTGGGAACCAGGCCGAACCGGTCTTCGGTTAGACCTAAGCTAGCAGCAACATGCTCGACCAGTTCGATTCCGGTCAGTTCGTCTCCGTGAACCCCGCCCATGACAAGCACAGTGGGCCCGTTCTGGTCTTCGCCGTGTAAATGCCAAAAATGACTAGGATGGATCATGTCGTGTCCTTTCTCGTGATCCTTAACAGCTTAGTCGATATATGAAATTTTTTCCAGTTTGTCGTTGGTCACGAAACCTTTGAGGTATCCGTTATGATGAGTGTTCAAGATCGCTTCTTCAGTATATTCCGAAGTTGCCCCCTGGTTTTTAATGTAGAGCTCAATGACACGCATAACAAAGTCATGGGCCACACACAGAATGTGTTCGTGCTCTGAAGATAGAATTTGTTGGAAAAAGGTATTGATTCGTTGCTGGCAGGACTGAATCGGTTCGCAGTTCGGACTATTAATTATTCCTTTGAGAACCAGTTCGTTTAGTAGAGACAGCTCAAAATTGTCTTTAGTGATTCCAGCTTCTTCTAATAGTTTTACTAAATCAAAATGCACTTCCTGTAAATTTTCTAAAGAAACCACGTGCGGTTGCTGAGCTAGTTGCTCAGCCATTATTTTTGCTGTGCTTTGACAGCGGCTAGAT
>CAYZPO010000012.1:0-24376 GCA_964480695.1 uncultured Gammaproteobacteria bacterium
AGCGGAACCCTTTAGGGTTCCATTTTGTAGCTGACATGGAAGGCTAAAGCCTTCCTCTACACATCAGTGATCTGATTTAATGCGTTCTAAATTATCTTTCAACGATTTCAGCGCTGCCTTTGACTCCACTCCTTTTCCTGGTGGCTTGCCGTGCCACAGGTGGTCGTCTTCCATAAAGTCGACTCCTTTACCCGGGGTGGTATGCGCGATAATGATTGTCGGACTCTCTTGCACGGCTTTAGCTTCTCCGACTGCATCAACAAACTCTCGGATATTATGTCCGTCAATCTCGATCACATGCCAGTTGAAAGTTTCAAACTTTTCGCGCAGTGGTTCTAACGGACAAATGTCCTCAGTGTTGCCATCAATCTGAATGTTATTGCGGTCCAGGATTACGGTCAGGTTGCTGAGATTAAATTTCGGGGCAACCAAGAAAGCCTCCCAGTCGATTCCACACTCAAGCTCTCCATCGCTGATAAAACAGTAAGTGCGCCAGCGAGCCTTGTCCATTTTTGCAGCCATGGCACAACCAACAGCCTGGGCAATCCCATCACCAAGAGGCCCAGAAGTGTTTTCAATCCCAGGCAACTTGGTTCGTTCTGGGTGTCCTTGTAGACGTGAGTGAAACTTACGCAAGGTATCGAGTTCCTTGATCGGAAAGTATCCAGCATGAGCCATGCAAGTATATTGAATAGGACAGTAATGACCAGCAGACAAAAATAACCGGTCGCGTAAAGACCAGTTTGGTTTCTTTGGGTCATGTTTCAAGACATGAAAATACAAGGCGGTCCAGATATCAGCTGAGCCTAAAGGACCAGCAGAGTGTCCGCTTCCTGCTCGCGTGAGTATCTTAATCATATCCATCCGAATCTCGTATGCCTTAACCTCAAGTTTTTTCAGCTTATTGTCATGCATAACAATCCTATTTTATCACAAAAACGGCTTAGCCGCTTTCCACGCCATATCAAATAAAGTTTTATAGGTTTGGGCAATGGTCGGATCCTCAATCCTGACCACAAAAAGGTTATTGTCCAGTAGCCGACAAACCGCGACAACATTGCCATAAACAAAGTTATCGTTTTCGAATTTGTGCTCTGGCAAAGCGTGTCGAGGAGTATAGGTTTTACCAGCCAGTTTGTGGAAATGGCGACAGGCCTTGCGATTACCTGGGGTGTCACCAATAATTTCTTGAACCGGTACTTTTTTCTTTTTTACTGCCTGGGCGATTTCATCTACGTCCCCGGGGAAGAGATCGCTTACTGCTTCTAGGTTACACCAGAAGCGAATATCAGACGCTTTTGTCAGCTCTCGATAAATAGACTTGATGCCCTCCCGTCCTTCCAAAAAGGTAATTTTAGGTCGACCAGCTTGACGTTCTTTCAAGTGCTGCAGCTTAGGCATAACCTCTTGAATCTGTTTGAGTTGTTGTTCGGCTAGTTCTTCTAGGTTTTTTGGATCAGCTGCACGAAAGTAAGTTTTCTTTCCAATAGGAATTTGTTCTACTAAGCCTTTCTTTTTGAGCTCGTCGATTTGCAAGTAAACAGTTGGGCGTTTGAGGCTAGATTTTTCAGCAATATCCAAAATCGAGGCCGTACCTAAGAAGAGTAGGGTCTCATAAACTTCGGTTTCTTTAGCTGTTAATCCTGGTAGTGACATATGTGGAGCATGTGGGGAATGACACCCGTAAGGGTGTCAAATTGTTTCATAATCATACCAAAAGTGCACTAATATGTCAATATTTCTGACAACATTTGTAATAAGCCAAGCTTAAATCTAATAAAATAGTTCCGTATATAACCAGAAATCGTTGATACATATGACATTTCATGATAGTTTGTATTGTCTTAGTCTGAATGATAATCCTGTTGTTCGCACTAAGTCGGAGGATACAACCATGAAGCACATCATGCTTCTCGTCGCATTCATTACCGCCCTGTTCATCTGTAACCCGGCTGAAGCTCAGGAGGAGCTGGCCAAGCCGCAGCCGGTGCTCACTGTCGGTGTGCTCGAGGTGGTCGGGATTGGCAAGACCCCTCAGCACTTCGGGGTGTACGGAACCGTGCTCGGTGGAGCGATCATCCCGGTGGATCAGACGCTGACCCTAGTGCCGTTGGTCGGTGGTGAGTTCTGTCCGGAAACTGGGAGCTGGGGCGTGATCGGGTTTCTGATCTTCGACCTGTTCCTAACCGAGCGTCAGAAGTTCATCCTGACCTTGGAGCCATTTGTCAGTGTGGTCCACGACGCCGTGCGCAACGAAGAGACCGGTGGTTTCGACCATGCAGTCTACATCGGTGGCGGAATCGGTCCGACCTTTATCTTCCCGCGTTTCATCCTGTCCCCAAACGTCGGATTCTACGTCGACCCCAAGTCCGGCGTGGCCACCATGACCCCAACCTTCCTTTTCTCAGTCCCGTTCTAGGGATTTCCGAGAACCAAAAACGCCCCCCGCGATTCTGCGAGGGGCGCTTCCAATTTCTAGTTACTCAACAATCACAGTTCCGGTCATGCTTGGGAAGTAGCTACAGAAGTAGGTGTAGGTTCCAGCTTCTTCAAACTTCTTGATGTACTGAACTCCAGGAGCCATGGTTCCACTACCCCAGGTCAAGGCATCAGAAGTGACAGTGTGGTTGTCAGCACCGTTGTTAACCCAGCGGACATTAGCCCCAGCACTGATCGTTACTTCAATATCGCTGTAAGCGTTGTCAGTGATTTCAATATCAGCTGGAGCCACCAGACCCTTATCAGCATCAACGTCAGGTGAGGCAGCCATTACAGCATCAACATCAAAGTCAGCCGTTCCAGTAACCTGCTCATTGGTCTGGGTGTAGTTTCCAAAGAAGCCATCAGGCACATCGTCAATCATGGTGTTCCACTCAGTTCCGTAAAGAGCTACGGCAGCATCTTCAGTGGCAACGTGGTAAAGCGATCCATCAGCACCAACAGCGTAGGTCTTAGGATCACTATTAATTTTAATCATCTTTGCACCTGGGCGATACGTTACATTACCACCAATTTGGATGGTAGTTAGATCTGCATCTGAAACCCAGCGGACATCATCAAAGTTATCATACCAGGTGTCGTAAGCCTTCTGGTTTGGGAAGACATAACGAAAACCGTCTACTGAATAGTAGTACACGGCAGGAAATGTTTCACCGCGGATCAGGTCACCAGCTTCCAGGTCGCCAATAGCAACCAGGTCGTTAGCACGAACCACGTTGAGATTATAGGCACCAAAACCAACAGCGATTCCGATGATTAATAATGCAATAAAAAGACGCTTTGTCATATAACCTTTTTAAGATTGATTTGAATGATTTATCGCGAGTAATTATATCACAGACTTAAATTGGTGCAAAGCCTGTTTTGGGTCATCGGCTTTAAAGATTGCACTGGCTATACACAGCCGACTAGCACCCCGTTTTTTAAGCTCAGGAGCCCTTTCTAGACTGACTGCGCCGTCCACTCCCAAAGTGATTTCTGGATAACGGTGAGAGATGCGTTCTATTTTTTCTAAAATGGCTTGGCCACTGATTCCGTGACGACTATCCCCGAATTCCTGTCCGCTAGCCCCTGGATGAACTCCCATGACCAGAATTTGATCAACCTGTTGAACCACGTGATGGATCTCATCGATCGGGGTTTCTGGGTTCAGCGCGATTCCGGCTTCAAGTTTGTCGTTCTGATGAATCCACTCAACAATCGTTCCTAACGGTCGGTCGAGCTCAGCGTGAATGATCGCTCGAACTGTACTCGGAACATGCTTAGCCCAAGCATCAATGATTGGTAAAGGATTCTCAACCATCAGATGCAGTTCAAACTCAACCGGAGTTTTGATTTGACCCACAGCTTCAGCGTCAAACCAACTGGTCTTGTCAAACACTGAACCATCAAGGATATCGACCTGCACGGTTGAGACCTCGTTTTCAACCAACTTCAACTGCTGCTCAAACTGTTCTTGAGATTCAACTAACAACGCAGGAATGATTTCTACATTGGTCATACTATGATTTGTTTTCTTCTTTTTCGATTTCGGCCACCTTGTTTAAACGTCGCACATGGCGGTCAGCGCCACTGAATTCTGTTTCTAACCACTTAGTTACAATTTTCTGAATTTCCTTATCAGACAGAACACGACCAGGCAGACACAACACATTGGCGTTATCATCAGTCTTGCTTGTCTCAGCAGCGTACTCAGAAAAGCCAACAGCTGCTCGAATACCTTTGACCTTGTTAGCCACGATACAGATTCCTTGAGCGTTGCCGCAGGATACAATCCCTACGCTTCCAGGATCTGAGGTCACTCGCTTAGCCACAGCATGGCCAAAATCTGGATAATCATCACCATCAACCAGGTCACGGTTGCCCATATCCACGATTTTATAACCCTTGTCCTCCAGAACTTTCTTTACGTTTTCCTTGGCTTTCCAACCAGCATGGCCAGCACCAAGGTAGATAGTAGGTTTGTTCATACTCAGCTATTATAGCAAATTAAACTTGATTTGCCCCCAGATTACTGGTAGCATGTCAATCGTTAACTATCTATATTATATATGAGCAACGGAAGAGCTAATTTTCCAAAAATGGAGGAAGAGATATTGGATTTTTGGGACAAGGAGAAGATTTTTGAGAAAACCCTTGCCAAGGACTCGCCCCAGGGCGATTTTGTCTTTTTCGAAGGGCCGCCAACAGCTAACGGTAAGCCAGGGATTCACCATGTAGAGGCTCGGTCATTCAAGGATATTATTCCGCGTTTTCGGACTATGCAAGGTTATCATGTGGCGCGTAAAGGGGGCTGGGATACTCAGGGGCTTCCAGTGGAACTGGAAGTGGAGAAGCAGCTAGGACTGTCTTCACGCAAGGAAGTCGAAGAGTACGGGATCAAAGAGTACAACGAGAAATGTAAAGAAAGTGTATGGAAGTATTTGGACGAGTGGATCGGGATGACCAAACGGATTGCCTATTGGTTGGATTTGGATAACGCTTACATTACATACAAGCCAGAATATATTGAGTCGTTGTGGTGGATTATCAAACAGGTTTGGGAGCGCGATCTGTTGTATCAGGATTACAAGGTCCTGCCGTACTGTACGCGCTGTGGGACTTCATTGTCTTCGCATGAAGTTGCTCAAGGATATAAAGAAGTTGAGGATCCAGCAGTTTATATCAAGTTCCAGGTCAAGGATCAGGATAAGACATATCTGGTTGCTTGGACCACGACACCTTGGACGTTGATTTCGAATACAGCTTTGGCCGTTGGTGAAGATGTTGATTACGTGAAGGTCAAACAGGGTGATGAATTTTTGTGGCTAGCGCAAGCGCGGGTTGAGGCTGCTCTTGGTGATGGTTTGGTGATCGTGGAAGAGGTCAAAGGTTCTGACCTATTAGGGCTTGAGTACGAGCCACTGTTCCCGTACTGGGAAGAGACTCGCCAGAAAGCTGGAGCTGAAGGCAAGGCTCATTATGTTGTGGCTGCAGATTTTGTCTCGACTGAAGATGGGTCTGGGATCGTGCACACTGCGGTGATGTATGGTGCTGAGGATTTTGAACTCGGAAACGAACTCGGGCTTCCTAAATTCCACATGATCGCTCCGGACGGCAAGTTCATCGAAGGCGCAGGTCCGTTCACTGGGGTTTATGTTAAAGATACTGATGCGGATATTACAGCTGACTTAGAAAAGCGAGGTCTGTTGCTCAAGAGCGAAACTGTCACCCACACCTATCCGTTTTGCTGGCGTTGCAAGTCGCCGCTGATTTATTACGCCATGGATTCTTGGTATATCCGCATGTCTTCATTGCGTGACGAATTGCTTGCGGAGAACGAAAAGATCCATTGGGAGCCAGCACATATCAAAGATGGGCGTTTTGGTGAATGGTTGCGCGAGATCAAGGATTGGGCTTTTTCCCGATCACGTTACTGGGGCACACCGCTACCAGTCTGGCGTTGTGAATGTGGGCACATGGACTGTATCGGATCGTATCAAGAGTTAAAGGATAAGGCCAAACAGGACGTTGATCTAGAGAACTTTGATCCGCATCGACCGTTTGTTGATGAGTACACCATTGAGTGTTCAAAATGTCAGAAAGACATGCACCGGGTCGAAGACGTTTGCGACGTGTGGTTTGATTCTGGTTGCATGCCGTTTGCTCAACACCATTATCCGTTTGAAAACAAAGAAATGATTGATGACGGCCAGCAGTTCCCAGGTGATTATATTTCTGAAGCCATTGATCAGACTCGCGGTTGGTTTTACACCTTGCACGCTGTTGGTATCTTGCTAGGCAAAGGCCGAGTTTACAAGAACTGTATTTGTCTCGGGCACTTGCTTGATTCAAAGGGTAAGAAAATGTCCAAGTCTTTAGGCAACATTGTTGATCCTTGGGATATGATTAATAAGTACGGAGCGGATGCGGTGCGTTGGTGGATGTATACCGTGAACCAGCCAGGAGAGTCTAAGAATTTTGACGAACGCGACGTGGACACGATCGTGAAGAAGGTTTTCAATCTGCTCTGGAACATGAAGACGTTTTATCAGATGTATGAGAGTAAGCATGGGAGAGTGGAAAAAGATAAGATTAAAATAACTAACGTGCTTGACCAGTGGATCCTGTCACGTTTGAACAGCTTGATTAAAGATTCAACTGATTGGCTTGAGAATTATAAGGTAACTGAACCAGCCCGAGCGTTATCTGAGTTTGTGAATGATCTATCCACTTGGTACGTTCGTCGTAGTCGTGATCGATTCAAAAGTGAGAACGAAGCGGATCGTAATCAAGCTATGGATACGTTGCGAACCTGTTTAGTTGAGACAACAAAATTAATGGCCCCGTTCACCCCGTTTATTTCTGAAGCTGTTTATGGAGAACTAAATGGTGGCAAAGAATCAGTTCATTTAGAAGACTGGCCGCAGGCTGATGAAAAACTGACTAATCAGGACCTTATGAAAAACATGGATCAGGCGCGACGCATCGTGTCTGAGGCGTTGAAGCAGCGTGAGGAAACTAAAATAGCTGTGAAGCAGCCGTTGGCTAAAGCCACTGTTAGTGGAATGAAAGCGCTTGAAGACAATTTGGTCGAACTGATCAAGGCTGAGGTTAATGTTAAAGACGTGGTTTTTGAAGAAGGTGGTGACTTTGCGGTCGAGCTCGACACTGACCTGACGCCAGAGTTGAAGCGCGAAGGATTCGTCCGTGAGATCGTGCGCAAGACTAATGGTCTGCGACGAGAAGCTGGGCTGACGATTGAGGATACGGTTGAATTGTACGTGATGACAGGATCAGATGAGGTCAAGAAGACTTTGAGTGAACATCGAGATGCGATTTTGCAAGGAACCTTGTCTAGCGACATTCGTGAGGAGCAGGCTGATCTTGATAATTCGACTGAGATCAAACTAGACGGAGAAACAGTTTGGTTGGGTATTCGAAAGTCTTCTTAGCCATCTTCGATGGCGTCTGATCTTCGAACCGGATCGGAGATCCGTTAGAAGAATTTTATATGAACAAGACACAAAGAAAAAATACATTATTAATCGTTCCGGTCAACGACCTGGAGGCCTTTTTGATTGCTGAGCTAGGAGAACGGATCAAGATGCAAGTGTATCGTTCAGAGCAACCACATGGTGCCAAACTTGGAGACGAGTCGAATATTCTTGAGACAATAAAAAAGAGCATTTGCTCAACCGTGATCATTGTGGAAATGCCTGGTCCTGAGATAGAGAAACAGATTCAAGCGCTAGGTAAAGAACTCAAGATTATTGATCATCACAGTTACACTGACCTGGACCGAGCGCGTGACGCAGAAGGCATGTCTTTACCAAGTTCACTGGAGCAGTTCCTTGAGTTGGCTGGGATTGATGACAAAGAGCTCGACGAGATCGGATACAAGCCACGCTTAGTCCGAGCAACCGGGCTATGGGACGCGGGTTACATCTGGGCTTTGATCGATAACGGATATACTACAGAAGAGATCGAAGAGTTTGAGGAATACAAAGAAGTAATCGACCAGAAGCTCGGCTCTTCTAGTATGACCAAAGAATCTAAGTTAGCAGCAGAGTTGGCTTGGAAGGCTAGGGAAGAGTGGAAAGAATTTTGGATTTTTGAGTCTGCTGACATGAACGCGCATATTCGCTCGCTTATTTCACGTATGGCTGCTAAGCATTTTAAGAAGCCAACTCCGGTAATTATCCTAGAACGGGCTGGTCGAGTGATCTATGTCCAAGAGACCCCACGCGCCAGTGACCTCTTTGATCATTTCGGCGGCTTCACTTTTGGAAAAGATCATAACTGGGGGTATGATAATGAAGAAGGGGAGAAGCAGGTTGGGTTAGATCAGATAAAAGAATTTTTGACTTAATTGAGCAAAGAATCTAGGTTGGTTTTTGGCTTAAATAAGCCATTTTTGTTTTAGCACTCGGTTGACAAGAGTGCTAAAATGTGTTATACTATACACACGTTACAATCAATGAGTGAGAGAGCCCTGGCCGGGGTTAAGGCAATAAGCTTGTATGGGAATGACAAACTTCAGTTTGTTCTGTCAGCCAAGCTTAAAAAAACGGATTTGAATATCTCTCAAGAGGTAATCAGATCCGTTTTTCGTTCGAAATATCGTTCACCCCCCACTCTGCCTGGGTATAGGTAGAAAGGAACCCTGATGTCCGTTCTCGGCTACGCTCTCGTGTTCAGCACCCTCGCCCTCGCCCTGATCAACGCCCTTTAGCCCGCCTTCTCAATCCCGCCTGTGATTCTTCTCACCTACAGGCAACTCCCTGAGATAATCAAAAGATTGGTTAGTTCGGGGAGTTCACCAGGTGTTTCAAATCAGTTTACAAGTTCAGCGGAGTAATCCCGAAAACGGGACAGAAACGCTGGAGAAAAAGAATGGCCAATTGTCCGGTGTGCCACAGTGATCCGAACCGTGAAGTAAAGTGGGTGCCGTTGTCCGAAGAGAACGAGTGCCCCGAGTGCAAGTACAAAGTACCCGAGAATCTGTGCTCCGACTGCCCCGGATATATGATGTGTCCGTTCGGCGGGTCAGAGTGCCACTGCGGTTCCCGCGTGTGCCGCCACTACTGTGGTGGTACCCTGTCTTGCGGATAAACCCATTCCCTCTCGATCCCGCCTGTGATTATTCTCGGTCATCTCTGACCTACAGGCAACCCCCCTAGGTAATCAAGCGATTGGTTATCTGAGGGAGTCAAAAAGTAAATTACAACAAAATAATAGGAGAGAGAAACGGGTTTGAGTTGCTCTTCACGAGAAATTTAAACCCGTTTTTCGTTCGTGCGGCCGTGTTGGTTGCGCGAAGTCGAGAGACATGTTCGATACATTGGGAGCATTACGATGTTGAACGATTTCCTGTCCGCCATTCTGGCCTTGTCCCCTGAGGCCGCCATCCTGTCCGCGATCGCGTTGGGTGCCATCGGTGCCTTCGCCATGATGCAGGGCACGGAGCCGTCCGGTCGCGGGTTCTACCTGGCGTTCTTCGTCGGCTACCCCTGCGTGATCATCGGGACGATCGGGGTGACCGTCCGCCTGCTGGCGGCCGTGAACCTGGGTGTCGGAACGAACCTGGCTGCGATCACGGCCATCACCTTTGTCCTGGCTGGTCTGCTCGTCCGCGCCATGATCCTGCCCAAGCAGGTCCGCCACGAGAAGCGCGAGCAGATCGTAGCCGCGGGTGTGCAGGAAGCCGTCAGGCAGCCGGCAGAGAACATCTTCGCCCTGCCCCAGCGCCGCCCGGCCCTGGCCACCTCGGCTGGCAGCACGGTCGCCCGCCGCCGTCCGGCCCATCTGACCTCCAGAAAGCCTGCTGTCAGCACGATCGAGCACGATCGCATGTTCCGCTGGACGGGCACGGACAACGGCTGAGTCGACACCATCCCACGCTGAGCCGGCAGCATCCCTCCTCCGGCATCAATCTCAACGTTCCTTCATTCCGCTTCGTGGAGAACTCTCGTCCTGAGAATTCTCCACCTGCACCAGCTGATCATCACTGATCATCTGATGCGGGTTCATCCCGATAATCTCTTTCCTCGTTGTTTACAACGATTACATATATACCGCGGCCTGAATGGGCTGCACACAACTTTTGGTAATGGGGGGTTCCGATGTCCACCAACAGAACGCGACGCGAACAGGATGTGCAGGTCGTCCACGAGGTCCAGGCCGGCAACACCACGGCGTTCAACGTCTTGGTCGAGCAGTACTGGACCGCGATGCTGGGAATGGTACTCAGCATGGGCTTCCCGCAGCAGAAGGCCACTGAGATCGTCCAGGACGCCTTCCTCAAGGCCTTCTGCGCGATCAACCAGTTCCAGGGTGGCAGCTTCAAGGCCTGGCTGCGCCGCATCGTGCGCAACACGGCCCTGAACAACGTCCGCCGGTCCACCGCGCGACGGGCTCAGTTCACCCGCGAGTTCGATGACACCCGCGGTGACCGCGCGGGCACGGTGGTCAACCTGCCCCAGGCCCGTCGGGCCGACCAGGTGGTGCACCAGCAGCAGGTCAGCGTTCGGATCCACGAGGCCCTGGCACAGCTGCCCGAGGCCCAGCGCGAGGCCCTGGTGCTGTACCACTACGATGACCTCTCCTACCTGGAGATCGCCGAGGTACAGGGCATCAAGCTCGGGACGGTCATGAGCCGCATCAGCCGCGCCCGCCACAACCTGCGCGAGATCCTGGAGCCCCACCGCAACGAGCTGCTCGCGGCCGCGAGCTAGGGAGAAGAACATGAGCGTCATGAACTTCACGTATCACCTCCGAGCCCTCCTGACCGCAGTTGCCTGCTGCAACACTCACTGGGGCGTCATGTCCGAGGTACGTCAGATCGCACAGTGCGCATCCTGGGGCTTCCTCGGGATCAAGCTGGACGTGCTGGTCAAGACCGTCGAGCACTGCATCGTGGATCTGCGCGAGCCGGGCCGGTGGATCGAGACCGAGATCGTACAGGTGATCGTCGAGGCCTGCGGTGGCGAGCTGATCGATCAGATTGAGCACCACGACCACGACATCCCCGGAGTCAGCAATGATCTGACCCTGAGCCGTTTCCAGCTCCGGTCCAGTACTACCCTGGAGGTCTTCCACAGCCCCACCGGCAACCAGGCCTGTTACTATGCCCAGCTGGTCCGGACCTGATCCCACGTCGTGCTGGCGGCCCACCCCACCTTCCAGCAACAAATCCCCACGTTCCTTCACCTCGGAGGTGAGTGCACTCTCTCGCACTCGCCCCTCCGACAGTTGTGTTCTTCTTATCAAGACGGGAACAAGTTCCCTGAGAAGAACATCACTGTCGGAGGTGTATCATGTTGATCCTCTCGACCCTCCCCTGATTATGAGACTAAGGGGAAGTCAGGGTCGCAAGCTAGAGTCTCGAACCTCAGCTGGAGGGATCATGGAATACCACGATCAATTCGTCTGACCAATCTAAGGGTGAGGCATCAGGCCTCGCGCCCTAACCTCGGGCCATTAAGGGGCCAATCATGGTCGAGGGATGGGTTCCGAATGTCAGGCCCCAATTCACCCCGCCTGACGAGCGATGTTCTCAGGCACTAACCTAAGGAACAGGTGATAGAAATCGTGACTGCAGTAAAGAAGCGTCCCGGGACCTGTCGAGGAGGCAGGCAAACGTTATTCACCCCCGGACGTGGATACAAAAGGAATAGGTGAGTGTTTCCATGTAGCCAAAGGATTCGCGCGCCAAAGCATGGATACCCCTTGTTGTCTGGGGGACTTACGGGAGGACTAGCCATCTTCCAACGAGACAGCTTCTGGGGCGAGCGCGTCGGTACTACGCCGCGCTCGCCCCTCAACAGGAGATTTGGTGGAAAACCACAAAGTCTGCTGTGGAGTCGGAACATTCAATCAACGTCGCAGCATGCTGGACGACATTTGGAGTAATCATGTACCTGAACTTGTTCTTGCACATCAGCATGGCCGTTTCCGCGGCCCTGGCCGTGGTCCTGACCATCGCGAGTGTGACCATCCGCATCTGGGCCTACGATGACCAGCGGCAGATCGACCGGTCGCTGTGGGTCATCGCCCTCGGCGTGGCTGCTCTGCTGGAGTACGTGTGGATGGCGTCCGCGGCTCTGCCGAGCGCATTCCTGGTGGGCATGCTCACCTGGGCCGTCAACTACGGGATCTGTCACGTCATCAAACGGCTGCCGTTCGGTGGCCTGATCACCAGCGTCGCCCGCGGCGTGGGCAACTGGCGGTAGAACCACAATCCCGGGAGTACTGCTCCCAGAAACGGAGACGATTCGATGAAGAATGGTTCCGCCCTGATCCTGGCCATCTCGCTGACCCTGATCGTGATCACGATCGCCCTGTCCGGGTGTGGCTCCTCCGAGCCCGAGCCCGAGCCGGTGACGATGATCATCGTCGAACGCACGATCGTGATCATGTCGGATCCGAGCTGTTCCTGCTACGGCTACGACCTCAACCGTGAGGCCACCCCGTCGTATCAGTTCCCGGAGATGGCGATCCCGGGTTCGATGCAGCAGGACCACAACCCCTACATCAGCGCCGAGGCCATCCGTCGTGATGACTCACCTACCATCCTCGGACCTTTCTAGTCGACACTGCCCCTCAGGGCTCCCACCGTCGACACACTACTCCCCTCGGAGGCGAGCGCATCATAGCGTCCTCGCGCTCGCCCCTCCGATTGCCGGCCTTGTTGGCGTAATAATTCGCCAGGCCTGCTGAGGAGCCAGAACATTCAATACGATAGATTTGGAGACATTGAACGATGAAGAATACCGATTTCGGCCTTCAGGACTTTCTGGACTACGTCCACTCGTGGATGCGGCTTCCCGGCATCGAGGTCGCTGGGGAGGAGATGGTCCTGGAACAGGACGTGGACCTCCTGGTCGGTTCCGGATGGACCCAGACCGCTCCGGACACCCTCGAGCTGCCGGGTCGCAAGTCCACGGCCGTGCTCATCACCAGCAGTCGTGATGGCTGGTACGGGTACATCGCTGGGAATCCGATCACCACAGGCAGGGTGTACCAGTTCGGTCAGATCACGGACTTCGGTCCGCTGGCCCAGTACGCCGAGGTGGACATCCCCATGGCCAACGCCACCGTGACCATCGAGGTTCCAGCGGATGACACCGCGGGTGACTCGATCTGGGGTGCGGTCAGCTCCTGGGAGCTGCGCGCGATCGAGAGCGATGCTCCGTTGTTCGAGGATCCGCCGGAACACGTCAGCCTCTGGGGTCTCAAGCCCTCGTACATCGCTCGCCTGAACGCCCGGAAGGAGGCCTCATGAGCATTCCCCCACACCTGATCGCCCCGTTCTTCCTCCTCTTCGGAACCTACTTCCTGCTCCAGAAGCGCCCGGTTCTGGTGATCCTGGGTTGCCTAGCCCTGGTCCTCGGTGCCTGCGCCCTCACCCCCTGATCCCTCCCTTCGTCGACAACACTCTTCGGAGTTCCCACCGTCGACACCTCAACCCCCTCGTGGAGAACAGTTGTCCTGACAGTTCTCCACCCACACTAGCCGATCAAACCTGGTCGTCTGGTGTGGGAGAGGAGATATTTGCAAACCACGTTCATCAATCGATAGAGGAGATTCCAGCGATGGTAGAAACGCTAGCGACGCGAACGATCTGTCCGACCCTGCCCCTGCTGTGCCTGCGGTTCCTGGATCCGCGGCTGCACGGCGACCTGGACGCCTGGTATGTCGAGGTCGAGGGTCGTCCCGAGGATTACGTCACCGACGACGTGGCCACCCACCGCCTGGCTGGTTCTGGCACGGCGAACATCACCCTGCGGATGCGGGAGCTCATGGACAGTCTGAAGGAGTACGGTCCGGACCGTCAGGTGGTCGACATCTCGGTCTTCTGGGGTGCATCGGTTCGGCCGACGCACATGATCCGGCACGGCGCGTTGTACACGCCTGACCACTCGGGCCAGAAGCCCCCGGCACCGCCGGCCATGACCTTCCGGTACATGCCGTTCGATGCCGTGACCTCGCTCATCAGCCCGCCCATGGGTGACGAGCGGCGTGAGTACTTCGCACAGCTGTGGGCGCAGGGCTGGCGTCCTGGTCTGCCCCTCACCGACTTCGACCTGGTGACCAGCGCTCGCATCGCGCGAGCCGAGGTCCAGGAAACCGCCTTCGTCTACTGATCCTTCCTTCGTCGACATCGCCCTTCGGGGACCTTCCGTCGACACAACTTCCCCTCGTGGAGAACCCTCGTCTGAGAGTTCTCCACCCACCTTATTTGTTCAAGAACTTGGACAGATGGGGTGGGAGAGACCCCCTTCTTGGGGGACAAGTAGATTTCAATTCAATATGCGGTGAGCCGAGAGGCAAGATTCCGCAAAACACGGAGGATTCCATGTCCCGTTCCACTCTGTCCCTGATCGGTCCCTTCACCATTCTGCTCGGCGTCATTCTGATGTGCCTGTCCGGGTGCACCGAGGAGGGAGACGTCCATCACCACTACGGAGACAACCACTACTACGGCGACGATGACGACGATGGCCCGATCGACCCCGCGGACGACGACGATGATGACTCGGTCTCGGACGACGACGATGACGACGAGACGCTGTTCGTGGAGATGTTCTTCACCACGGCCTACCACGCGGCTGACCACTTCGATGTGGTCGACCCGACGGCCGAGGTGACGCTCGGCACCTTCCAGTTCGAGAACCACAACCTGGTGCCGGTGACCATCGATGCGGCCTACCCGACAATGATGATCATGAAGCCGTACGAGGTCGGCGGCGAGTTCAACCAGGGCAACGACGACAGCCTGTACGCCAACGACCTGGTCAACAACTGCGTCCTGCGCAGCTGGCCCGAAATGACCGTCTACATGGGTCCGTCCAGCATCGACGGTTCCGGGCAGATCGACTTCATCGACGACTTCACTCTGGCTCCGGAGAGCGCTCTGGCTCTGGACGTGGTCTGCGAGTTGCAGGACGAGTTGCCTGCCTGGGACCATGACGTAGCCTTTGCCGTAGATCTGACCGACTCGGCGTCGGTCCAGGCCGAAGACGAAGACGGCAACACGGTCAACGTCGAGATCACCGCTATCAACGGTAACCCGCCCCAGGTGGCCGCAGTGATCGAGGCCACCGAACCCGTAGCAGTGATCGAGATCCACGTCGAGGACTACTCGTTCGAGACGCACACCCGCGGAGTCGAAGGGGCTCGGGTCACGGACCTGTACCCCTGGACCACGGTCGAGGGCATCAAGATCACCGGGATCACCTACGAGATCCGTGGCGACATGGATGGTGACCTGGACAACGGAGTCCAGAACCTGGACGATCCCGAGGACCGGTTCGACACCTGTGTCTTCGAGTACAACTACCAGGACGCCAGTGATCTGGAGTCGGTGGCGAACGACAGTACCGTCACCTTCACGGATCTGGATGTGGTTCTCACGGCCAACACCACCCAGGTGATCAGCCTGACCTGTGACGCGAGCATGGACATGATGGGTTCCACACCCTTCGGAGCCGTGATCGTGGACGTGACCGACATCGTCCTGGAGTACGCGGATGGCGACGCAGTGGACCCGGTCGACATCGCCCTGATGAACCGGGACGACGACCGGATCGAGAGCGAACTCAACAACGACCTGACCTTCCATGTCACCATCGTCGATCACGGTGAGGTGGAGATCGCCCTGGATCAGGGTCAGAGTCCGGACGATGGCGACTACCTGACCCTCGACAGCCTGAACCGTTTCGCCGTGTTCAACCTGCGCTCCCTGTACGAGCCCATGGACGTGGGTGACATCAGCTTCCAGTTCGAGGGTGACCTGGAGATCCTGACCGGTTCCTGCGCCTACACCTACATGGTCAACGGGAACACCCAGCAGGGCTACTGCGGGATAGGTCAGATGGGCGACGTCTGGTTGTCCAACCTCACCGGCTTCGAGCTGAGTGAGAACTGGGAAGACGTCTCAATCTGGGCCGAGGTCACAGACTGGGCCTCGTCCGGTTCATCGGTCCGAGCCGTGTTGGACGCCACCGACCTGGAGACCAACTTCACCGGGATGGTGTCCGGGCAGACCCTGACCGAAGACACCCTGCAGATCCAGGTCGAGGGCCCCGAGCTCTTCATCCCCTGACCCCCACGCTGAGCCGGCAGCCCAACCCCCACCTTCCGGCATCATTCCCCCCGCACCTTCTTAAGAACGTTCGTGGAGAACGGCCGACACCGTTCTCCACCCACCTTGTTTGTTCAAGCATCAAAAAACAAAACTTGGACAGATGGGGTGGGTAATGGTACCCAAGAAGCAAACCACGCTGCGGTTTTTCGGAACCGGGCGTCACTTGGAGCGATCATGATCGGTCGCAAAATGCTCACTGCCTTCACCTTCACCCTGCTCGTTCTGATCGGAATGTTCGACGGCCCGATCTGCGTGATGTTGCCAGGCGCTTCCCACAGGAAGAGCTGATCCCCCGCTGCGCCGGCAGCTACTCCTTCCTCCGGTACCCAAGAAGCAAACCACGCTGCGGTTTTTCGGAACCGGGCGTCACTTGGAGCGATCATGACCGATCGCAAGAAGTTCTTCCTTTCCGTTGCCACCTTTCTCCTGGTCCTGGCGACCGTCAATGTCGCCATTGCCCTCCGGTACGGTTCGGTGATCGAATCGTGGTTTTGGCAGCAGGACGCCTTCGTAGAGTTCTCGCCGTCGGCCAACAGCAACTACTCGAAGAAGGTCGAAATCTCCGAGACCGGGTCCCTCTTCGTCAAGTTCGTGGCTCGCTGGCCGGACGAGGTCGAATCCGGGGATTACCGAGGCTACCGTTACTGCGTGGCCGTACCCCCGGAGTGTGAACTGGAGGGCGCCCCGAACAGCACATACGAAGTGGTCGACCCCTCGGGTCCCGTGAGCTGTGCGTTCGGTAACTCGCCATACAAGAGCGTGGTCTGGCATTCTGAGAACCCCGACCAACGGCGCTTCTTGATGCAGTTCGTCAACTGTCCGATCGGTGAGACCGAGGTTCGCAATCGGTTCTGGATCCGCGCAGTAGAGTGACTGGATCCTGCCCCCACGCTGCGCCGGCAGCTTCAACCTACCTCCGGCATACCCCCTGTTCTTTCTTCCCTCGTGGAGAACCCTCGTCCTGAGAGTTCTCCACAAACAAAAACACAGCAAAGTTTGATGACTGATTCCATTCTCTCTCCGGAATTAATCACCAGTTACCTTGCTGTGTTTTTGTTTAAGCTCAGAAAATGGTAAACTAGGAACACTATGTGGCGTACAGGACACAATAAACCAGCTCCGTTTGCTCGTCCGCTCGACGAAGTGTTGAGCGATTTTGCTCATGATCCATTTTTGCGTGAATGGACTGATCAGATTATTAATGAAGCCAAAGCTAAGTATCCAGCTTTGCGTGAGGCTTTGAATGCTCCGCAATCAGCCAATCATCATGGTGAAGGTCCAATGATCGAAGATCATGTGCGCGAGATTTTAAAAACCCTTTACGCGTTAGTAGAGGGTCGTTTTCGTTTGTCTGAGATCGAGGAGTTTGCTCGGTTGGGTGGATACGAAGGCGAGCTTGAAGAGCTGGAGGAAACGATCAAAGAGCGAGCTGCTTTTTTTAAAGCCTTTGCTTTATTGCATGATATAGGCAAAGGCGCTGCAATTTCATTTACAGCAGAAGAGGGAAGTCTGGGAGCGGAACAAGGGTTTGGTCAGTCCATTGCTCTGGGCTGGGGCGAGTACGGGGGCGAGGAGCGCTACGCTGCTCAACGCAAGTACGAGGATCTGTTTGATCGTTTTGCTGCCGAGCACCCAGATCTAACGTCTCAGGAAATCCAGGCTGAATTTTTTAGAAAGTACAAGATCACGATTCATCATCACGGACACGCTCGGCTGATTCATTTACCAATGTACGAGGAGGTCGCCCGTGCCCTGGCTGAAGAGTATCGTTTAACCGAAGACGACACAGACCTGTTGATTGAGTTATGTGCTTCGCACATGGATCCCTTGCATAAATTCTGGCACGACGCTCAGGCCAAGGACTATGATCTGATGGTCAAACACGCAGTGGAGGTCGGGCGTGACCCAGATGACTTTTTAGATCTGTTGTTGGCTGGGACTTTTCTGGATGTACCTGGAGGGTCGCTCCAACTAGTCAATGGTGGGTACCATCGCCCATCAGCAGCCCTGATCAATTTCATGAAAGCCGAACATGACTACATGCCGCATCGACGAGCCCAGACAGAACAGGCACGGGCAGAGCGGATGTTGAAGCAGAAACGGGAAGTGTATCGTCAAGTTGGTTTGGATGGAGATACACTGTTGGATTTTATGGGCATGACACCTGGTCCAGATTTTGGTAAGCTTTTGAAGGAAATTCAAGGGGCTGTTGAGCGACCAGAAATGATGCCGGATTTAAGCCCAGCTTTGCGTCCCGAGGTCTCGAAACGCATCGTGGCTGCTCGTGAGAAGATTCGAGAAATAATGTAAAGGCCGGCCACTTTGGAGACTCGGGATGTTTTTTGAGCCAGCGCTCGGCCTAGTTTATTTAAAAAAGAAAGAAAGAGCCTAGCCTCGCTCACGCCTCGGCCGCGGCATGGACCGTTTAGATCATCATCAAGATTGGATTTTGACAGCGCGGCCTCGGAGTGTGGCTCAGAAAAACAATCCCTCGTCTCTTATTAAGTGGCCGGCTCACCTTTTTCTATGATCACAACCCTAACTGGAGAAGTAACTTATCGTTCGCTTGACTTTGTTATCATCGAAGTCGATGGTGTTGGATATCGAGTGATTCTGACCCCGCATCAAGCCAGTGGATTGTCTGGTGATGTCACTGTGTACACCCACGAGGTGGTGCGGGACACGGAGCGCGAGCTATACGGTTTTTTCTCAATGGGTGCCTTGGAGTTGTTTTGGAAACTGATCGCTGTGTCCGGTGTTGGTCCGAAAGTAGGGCAGAAGATCGTGACTTCTGATGATATTGCTCGAGTTAAAGAAAAGGTTATGGGCGGAGATCTGAATTTCTTGACTGATATTCCTGGAGTTGGTAAAAAGACAGCCCAGAAGATTATTTTAGAGCTCAAAGGAGCGCTGGCAGAGGAAACACCAAGTGCATCGTTGGATGAGGATGCGATCGAGGCTTTGGTTAGTTTAGGAATTAAGCGCCGCCAGGCGCAGGATATCTTGAGCCTGGTTGAGGCAGAGAGTACAGATGAGCGGATTCGAGCGGCTTTGAAAATGTTAGGCAAATGATGTGTAGCGGAACCCTTTAGGGTTCCATTTTGCTGACATGGAAGGCTAAAGCCTTCCGCTACACAAACAATATGAAGCTAGAAGAGGTAAAAGATAAAAAATTGTGGAACGACTTCGTGTCTGAGCACGGTCCTAGGTCAGGATCGTTTTTGCACTCTTGGGAGTGGGGCGAGTTCAAGTACATCGCTGGCGAGCCTGTGTCTCGAGTAGGTTTGTTTCAGAAAGATAAACTCGAGGCAGTGGCTTTGCTGATCGAGACACCGTTGCCGTACGGTTACAAATATTTTTTCTGTCCGCGAGGTCCAGTGTCATCAGCTTTGTGGTATGACAAGGATTTGGCCGAAGTCCTGGCTAAACAGTTCGCTCAAGAACAAGGAGCAATGTTTCTTCGTTTTGAACCGATTGCAGAAGGTGAGGCAATGCGCGAGCCAGGGGTTAGTAAGAGCGCTTCAATTCATCCCAAACAGACGTTGCTGTTGGATCTAAAGAAAGAGTCAGAACAATTGCTTAAAGACATGCACCAGAAAACGCGATATAATATTCGGCTTGCGGAAAAGAAAGGAGTCGCAGTCGAGGTTCTAGGATCTGGTCAGTTCGACCAGGCCTGGCCAGTGTTTGAGGAAACTGCAACTCGAGATAAGTTTCGTTTGCACGACAAAGAGTATTATCAAAAACTTATTTCTCACGGATCTCTGATCCGGTCCGAAGGTCAGACGCCATCAAAGATGGCTGAGAAGAATTTTGCAGCCCGCCTAGTTGTCGCTCGCTATGAAAACGAGATCATTGCCGCCACGATCATGATCGACTTTGCCGGTGTACGGACTTATCTGCACGGTGCTTCGTCGAACAAACATCGCAATGTCATGGCTCCTTATCTGATCCACTGGCATGAGATTCAGGATGCTGCTAAACAGGGATATCGCTACTATGATTTTTGGGGTGTGTCTGATACTAATCCAGAATGGAAAGGCATCACTCGCTTTAAGCGCGGGTTTGGTGGAGAAGAAATAAAATATCCAGGTACATACGACCTGGTTTTGAATAAACTACAATACTTGGCTTACGGCATTGTCCGTCGAGTCCGTTACGGATCTCGATTTTAGTCAAACATCCTGTCTTTGCCCACGATCACCTTGAGCTTCTTTTTATCAAGGTGAATTTTAAATTTATTAGAACGGACCTGCTTGCCATCAGCCTTTACGGTTACAGGGTCCTTGGTTTCAAAAGCAATTCGTTTTATCGAGACCACGCTTTTCCCAGCTTTACCCCAACGCCCAGCCACATCAACCACAGCTTCCAGACGACCGTCCTTAGGGTTGGCCACCTGATCTCGACTAGCAACATTGCCTACAGCTAAGTTTCGGATCTCGACTCGGCCACCAGCTAGCGGGGTTAGAATATATGACTTGTCTAGCACCATTTCTGCGCTAATTTTAGGAAAAGCCACCCCAGTAATAAATCGTCGGCCATTAAGTTTGCCCATATCAATTTTGTCGATCAAACGCTTGGCAACCACGTCACAGGCCTCAACTCCTTCTGGAATTCCTAACATTCGAGCCACGTTGTTATTACTACCCAAGGGGATCATTCCAAAAACTACCCCGGTTTCAGCTACCGCATCCAAAACTTTGTGAATGGTTTGATCATTGCCGACCACGACTACAGTTTTTACACCACGCTTGACTTCATCATGAATCAACTCATCTGCTTGTTTGAATAACGCTAGGCGAGCAATTTTTCCGGTCACATCTAAATCAGCGAGACGATTCTCGATTTTCAAAAGTTCTTTTTCGTACTTCTTGTCTTGGACGAAATCGTCGTAGATGTAGTAGTACATTTTTTATTATTCAGTTTTTTCAGTTTCTTCAACTGGCTCTTCTTTCTTTTTGACAGCTTTCTTGCGACCGCGTTTAGCATCATCACCCATAGATACTTTTCCATTAATCTCGGCCCCTGGAGCGACAGATAAAACTTGGGCACGGACATCACCGCGGACGCGGGAACTCTCAGTCAGTTCTAATCGTCCTTGCACTGTGATGTTGCCTTTGATTTCGCCAGCCACCACAGCGTCAGCTGCGCCAACACTAGCGTGAATTTTAGCACTTTCTCCGACCTGAAGATGTTCAGCTGTTTTGACAGCTCCAGCAACCTCACCTTCAATGATGACGCTGCCTTCGCTATTGAAGTCCCCCTCGACTCGCACTCCCTGTGCAATGATCGTCTGTTGTGCACTTTGTCCCATAGATTTTTTCTTTTTGATCATAAATTAAAGATTGGATCTGGCGACATTTTACCATGATCCAATCTATCGTCAATGTGGGTTGAACACAAATTGTCTACATCTCATCCAGAGTGTCAATTCCGAGCAAAGTCATTCCATTCTCAAGCACCTGGCGGACCGCGTCCACTGTGGCCAAACGAGCTGCTACTACCTTGTCAGAATCAGCTTTTAACACTGGTACTTTTTCGTAATATTCAGAAAAGGTCTGGGCCAGATCAAACAGATATTGAGGCATGGTTGAAATGTGATTGGTTGAAGCAATAGACAAGATAACTTCTGGATACTGAGCCAGCTTGGCAAAGAGTTTGCGCTCGGTCGGGTCTGAGAAAGGCTCTCCGGACACCTTTGGCTTGATTTTTGACTTGCGTAAGATGCTCTTGGCTCGCGTAATCATGTACATGATATACGGGGCAGAGAAGCCATCAAAAGATACAGCCTCTTTCATATCAAAGACGATCATCTTATCCAAATCCTGTTTTAACATTGGGAACTTCATGGCCGCAAAAGCGATCGTTCGGGCTGTCTTGTCCAACTGTTTGTCTGACCAATCGTCGTGACGTTTTTTGGTTTCAACTCGTGCTAGTTCGATCATCTTGTCACGAAAATCTTCGTACTTGACCACATTGCCTTTTCTCGACGCCATAGCCCCGCCTTTGAGGGTAACGAACTCGTATGATAAATGAGACAGATTTTTCTCCAGACCCATCTTTTTTAACGTGGCAAAAGTTTGGGCTAGGGCCAAAGATTGTCGTGCATCGACCACATAGATTGACCGATCCGGTTGATAATCCTCTTCCTTACGTTCGGCTAGAGCCAGGTCTTTAGCGTTGTAGAGCAGGGTTCCGTCAGAGCGAACCAACAGATTGACTCCCAGCTTCTGTTTTTCCAGATCAACAATAATTGCCCCTTCGCTTTCTTTGGCCAGCTCGTCCTTCATCAGTTCCTTGACGATTGCGTGAGAGCGTTTAGTGAGTTCACTTTCGTAGTACTGAACGTCTTTAGTTAAGTCAAGCTCTTTGAAAATTCCAAAAATATAATCTAGTGACCACTTACGTGTTTTTTTCCAAAGTGGCTGCCATTTCCTGTCACCGCTTTCTAGGGCCCGATAAAGCTCACTGATTTCGTTTTGAGCCTTCTTCGTTTTCTCGGATTTCTTAACTGCCTCAATGTATGCCTTCTGTAAAAACTCTTCCCGCTCTTCAGGGGCTGGATCCTCGTCTGCATGAAACTTGTTAATCGCCCACAGGGTTTTTGCAATGTGTGCCCCAAGATCATTGATATATGAAGCGGCAATGACATCGTATCCAGCTGCTCGGAGCACGTTTATGATTGAGTTCCCAAGGACGAAGTTTCTAAGATGTCCAACATGGATTTCTTTGAGTGTATTCGGGGCAGCATACTCAACCATAATCCGGGTACCTTTGCCTGCGGTTGATGCACCGTACTTTTCTCCGGCTACTGAAACTTCTTTGATCAGGGCTTTACCAAATTTATTTTCATCAAAAAAGAAATTAACGTATGGGCCTTTGGCTTCGATTTTTTTGATTAGGTCCTTGGGACCGATCTTAGCAGCTAGCTCCGTCGCCACTTCAGCTGGATTGCGCTTCTCGCCTTTAGCCACCTCAAAGCAGGGAAAGGCCAGATTGCCCATGTCAGGATTTGGCGGGTCTTCCAGGTCGTCAATACTTGGAACATAAGATTTACTCAAGGCAGACTTGAGCATGGTCAGAACCTGTTTTTTGGATTCTTGGATGACGTACATAATTTTTCTCAGCCATCTCTGATGGCGTCGTGTGGGACTGACACACGTAAATGTGTCATCTCGTCTTAATTGACAAACTTACGTTTGTCATTCCCTTCAGGACCGGATCAGAGATCCGTTAGAAGAATTTATTTAATTCGCACAAAGTGTCTTTTCCCCTTCTGAACCACATCGCCTGAGCTCACTGTGACCTCATATCCCTCAACTTTTTTGTCATTAACACGAACGCCACCACCATCAACATCTCGACGAGCCTGGCTCTTACTCTTACACAGGCCGGACTCAACCAGCACGGCAACGATATCTTTGCCTGCGCCAGCAATTTCATCCATATCCTCTGGTTTGTCCTTACCCTGGATTACACTAGAAAAATGTTCCTGTCCTTTTTTGCCAGCACCTTTACCCAGGAACGTCTCTGTCACTTCAAAAGCGAGTCGCAACTTCAGATCTCGTGGATTAGCTCCGTTCTTCAGTTCTTTCCCAATGTTCTTCAGTTCTTCAGTTGGTACTAACGTACACAACTCAAATCCAATCTGAATCATTTCATCTGGCCAGCTCATGACTTTGCCAAACATATCCTCCGGAGTGTCAGACAATGCAACCATATTACCCTCGCTCTTGCTCATCTTTTTTCCGGTTGAAGCGTCAGCCAGCAACTTGGTGGTTAGAACAAACTTTTCTTTGTTCTTCAGAGCTTTCATTAAAGTCCGTCCAGCCATCATGTTAAACATCTGATCATTACCACCACACTCACCATCCACGTCCATGGCCACGGAATCGTAGCCCTGCATCAACGGGTACATGAATTCATGTAGGTAGATCGGTTTACCAGACTTCATGCGCTCTTCAAACATGTCACGTTCAAGCATTTGCTGGACTGTAAAATTCGAAGCCAACTCGATCACATCAGAAAAAGACATCTTATCCGACCACTCACTATTGTATTTGAGCTCGACCTTATTCTTTCCTTTAAAATCCAGCATCACCTCAGCCTGTTTCTGGTATCCCTTAGCATTGGCTAACACTTCCTCACGAGTCAGTTTTTGTCGAGCAGCTCCTTTGTCAGTTGGATCGCCAATCATGCCAGTAAAGTCACCGATCAAAAAGATAATCTTATGCCCTAGCTCCTGGA
>CAYZPO010000013.1:0-9684 GCA_964480695.1 uncultured Gammaproteobacteria bacterium
GAACGGATCGATTAAAAAATGTGAACGTAATTATAGACGTTATAATACGAAAGGTATTGATTTAGTGATTTATGATTTATCTACTTTTGAAAAGTATGCGGCTTGGGGAAGTCCTGAGGACTGGGATAGATACGACTTTTATTTAGCCAAGGTCTTAGTTGATAAAACAAAGGGGAAGATAAAAAAGATCGTGATTGAGAAAGATAAGATTCCAAAAGACAAAGTTAGTTCTGTGGTTGTCAATTCATTGGGAGGTTATTTGAATAACGTATTCCGAAGTTTTAAATGTTATCGAGATAAAAACAAGCTCGCTGCTCGGTTAGAGGCTGTGGAGTCTATTTATTATTTTCTCGCCGCTCTATTTGCTCTTGGGGATCGCTTGCGGCCTTATCACAAGTATTTGGAGTGGGAGCTTAAAAATTATCCGATCAAAAAATGGCCGTGGGGGCCACGAAAAACTATCAACCTACTAAGTAAGGTTCTAGAAAAGGGAGATGTCAAGACCCAACAGAAGTTACTTGTCGTAGTTGAAAAGACCTTTAGAAAGCATGGCTACCGTCAAGTATTTGAAGACTGGAAAGATGAACTCAGATGGATGAAGAGCTTTTAATGAAGTGAAGTATGTAGCAACAAAATAACCCCGCTGTTGGCGGGGTTATTTTATTTTTGATTAAACAACACTATCGCGGAAATGGGGCTAGAGATAAAAGGTGGTCAGTTTCTTTTTCAGCCAGCACCTCTTTGTTTCGTAGAGTTCCGATCAGCTCGTTTAATTGTTTAGACAACTTTCTCATCAAAGAAACCAACTCGCCTTTGAGGCTGGCTAGTTTTTTATCCATGGCATCAAAAAATTCTTGTTTGAGTTTATTTTGAGATTTCCTCAGATCTTCCTTAGTAACCATGTGTTCTTGAAGAAATCCCATGAGATCATTCATGTTGTCTGTAAGACCACTTACTTTCCCTGTTAGGTCATTTAGGTTATCTGTTAGATTATTCACGTTGCCTGACAGGTTATTCAGGTTGGTATTGATTGATTTTAGGGTCGGTTCTTTTTCCTCCATAGATTTCTATTATAACACACCGTCTTTATTCAGCTTTAGCTACCACTTGCTGTTCGATGGCTTTGCGGATTTGTTTCATCATCTTGGTGTTTTCACGCATAGTTCGTTTAGCGTTCTCACGACCAACACCTAGTTTTTCTTCCCCAAAACTATAACTGTTACCTCGTTTTTCTATTACTTCAGTTTCAACTCCGAGATCGAGCAGGTCGCCTGCGATAGAGATACCTTCGTTGTACATAATGTCAAACTCGCAACGACGAAATGGGGGGGCGACCTTGTTTTTAACAATCTTGGCTTTGACTCGATTGCCGATAATCTGTTCGGCTTGTTTAATTTGCGCGGCACGACGAACTTCAATCCGAACTGAGGAATAGAACTTCAAGGCATTACCTCCAGGAGTAGTTTCTGGATTCCCGAACATGACACCGATTTTATGTCGAATCTGGTTAATAAAGATAACCGTAGTATTTGATTTAGCTACGATCGCAGCTAGTTTACGTAGGGCCTGACTCATTAGCCGTGCTTGTAGTCCCATATGAACGTCACCCATATCACCCTCAATTTCAGCCTTTGGAGTTAGAGCTGCCACTGAATCAATCACGACTACATCAACGGCACTAGAGCGGACCAGAGTTTCTACGATCTCTAGCGCTTGTTCGCCAGTGTCCGGTTGGCTGATAAACAAAGCTTCAATGTCGACCCCGATTTTCTGTGCATATTCAGGGTCTAGAGCGTGCTCAGCATCAACAAAAGCAGCCACACCACCACCCTTCTGAGTCTCAGCTACAATATGCTGTGCGAGCGTGGTCTTTCCAGAAGATTCAGGACCATATATTTCCACGATGCGTCCTTGAGGCACGCCACCAATTCCCAAAGCCAAATCAAGTGACAGACATCCGGTCGAGATCGCATCAACCTGCATGGTCTTAGCTTCACCCAAGCGCATGATCGAACCCTCACCGAACTTTTGTTTAATTTGATTGATTGCTTCTAGCGCGGCTTCGGACTTGGGATCAGATCCTGTAGCCGGCTCTTTTACTTGTTTAGCCATAAGTTTCTAATTTCTAATTGTTAGTATTAACGTTTTACCTTTTATTTTAGTAAAAATCAAGCCTGTTTAAATTGAGTGACAAAAGGTTTTTAAAAATACGAAAACAGGGCTAGTCCTCCCTGTTTTTGTCTTGTCAGAAACGGTTAACAGAATTTTGGTTATCCACAACCGTTTTTAAAGTATATCATTCACTGCTTTCAAAAACCACTGTTCGGTACACAACTGTTTTCCTTGAATAACGTTTAGCAGCTTCAATATTGATGATATTCGGTCCTCGTTCTAAATCAACTAAAGTGGAAAAGTATCCTGAACGATCTGGAAGAACACTGCTTCCATTTACCCAGACCTGCACTCGTTCCTCAACTTGACCACTAACTTCAGTCCTGGCTTCAGACACAGCAACTCCGTCATTAGGGATAAAGAGTTCAATTGATGGAGCCATGATCAAACTATTAATTTGCCACCCAAGATACCCAACGATTCCCAAACAAACGGCAGCGATCATTCCAATTTTTATAAAGCGGTGCGATGACAGAAGTTTGGCGCCACGAATTCGTTGGCGAGGTAGGCGCATGTGGTCCTGAATAACATCACACCGTCCACATTCTTCGTCAAAACGCTTAAGAAAATATTTGCTATCTCCTTCAAGGAATTTAACGTATCTTTTAATAAAGTTGCGAGTATAGACTGGTTCTGGTAGTTGGGTGTAGTCATTGCGTTCTAGAGCCTCTAAATAACCTTGTTGGATATTAGTTTTGGCTGCAGCCTGCTCCATGGAAATAGCCAAACGGCGCCGCATCTGTTGAAGCTTGGCGCCGAGAGTTTCTTTGTCTTCAAGAGGTCGAACTGCAAATCCCATATTTACTCTTCGTATTCATCATAATCCTCCTCCTCTTCTTCATAGTCATCTTCGTCAACCTCATATTCTTCTTCCTCTAATTCACTGCCGGGCATTTCTTTAACCAAAACCTCGCGAGGTTTTGATCCTTCAGCTGGGCCAACAATCCCTTGTTCTTCTAGAAGATCAATAATTCTCGCAGCCCGGGAGTAACCGATCTTTAAACGTCGTTGTAAAAGCGAGGTCGAAGCCTTATTGGCTTGCAAGATGACTTCCATCGCGTCTTGGAGCAATGGGTCTTCGTCACTGCTACTGTCTAGGATTGTTCCGGTCTTATGTTTTTCTGTTATTTCATAATTATAATCAGGAACCTCTTCGCCTTTGAGGAAATCAACTACGCGTTTGATTTCTTTATCTGAGACAAAGGCGCCTTGCAAACGTTTTGGTTTTGAGATTTCGGCTGAAGTGAAAAGCATGTCTCCACGCCCAAGTAGTTTCTCAGCTCCAGAGCAATCAAGAATGGTTCTTGAGTCAGTTTGGCTGGCTACAGCAAAAGCCACTCGGCAAGGGATGTTAGCCTTGATTAGACCAGTGATCACATCAACCGATGGTCGTTGGGTGGCCAAGGCCAGATGAATACCAACAGCTCGGGCCATTTGAGCGATGCGGATGATGCAGGCCTCGACTTCGTGGGCTGAACTGGTCATCAAGTCAGCCAGCTCGTCAATCACGATTACAATCTTTGGCATGCGTGCCTTAGCTCGGGCGTTATAAGCATTAATATCACGGGCTCCAAATTTAGACAGGACTTCAAGACGACGTTCCATTTCGCGCACGGTCCACTTTAGGGCGTTAACTGTTTCTTCGACTTTCATGATTGGAGGTACCAAAAGGTGAGGGATACCCTGATAAACTGTTAGTTCAACCCGTTTCGGATCAACCATGATGAATTTTAGATCATCCGGTCCGTTAGAGTAGAGTAGACTAACGATCATAGAATTAAGACAAACGGATTTTCCTGATCCAGTAGCTCCAGCCACCAGCATGTGCGGCATCTTATCCAGTGGCATGGCCCAAGATTTTCCAGTCACGTCTTTTCCAATAGCTACTGTTAAATTAGTTGGTCGACGTAGGAAAGGTTTTGATTCCAGGACTTCACGAAGACTAACTGTGGCCACTGATTGGTTCGGAACTTCAATACCGACCAGAGACTTGCCAGGAATTGGAGCCTCGATTCTGATTGGGTGAGCAGCTAAGGCTAAGGCCAGATCATTGTTCAAAGAAATGACCCGTGACAATTTTACTCCCTCAGCTGGGCGAAGAGTGTACTGAGTAACGGTTGGTCCGATTTCGATTCCGTTCATCTCAACCTCAATCCCAAAATTTTCAAACGTTCGGCGGATAATTTCCTTGTTACGATTAGTGTCACCAGAATTTGGTTTGGCTCCGCGATGCTCAAGTAGATTCAAAGGTACCTCAACCTTGCGTCGTGAAGTTGTAGTTAACACCCCGGTTTCTTCTAGAACCGTTTGTCCTTTTGTTTTCTGTTTTCTGTTTTTTGTTGCCTCTTCCTCATCTTCCTCTTCGTATTCCTCATCTTCTTCAGGAGCCTCCCACTCTTCTTCATCTTCGATCCATTCCTCATCCTCATCATCTCTTCGAGAGCGACGTAAGCCAGCCAAATGCAATAACCGTCCAAAAGGTCCGGTGACATGCGTATGTAAGGACATCATGGAATGCAGAGAAGTATTAAAAATGAGCATGACAGAAACCAAAAGAAGAGCAGCCAGAATAACCAGCGCTCCCCAGAAGCCAGTAATGTTCCCTAAGATTTTTTCTAAAAATAATCCAATGTAGCCACCATTTTTAATTAACATTTCCGAGCTGGCGATGTTTCCATTAAAAGCGATCAGGTTTATTAATCCATTAAAAGACAGGAAGAAGAATAAAAAACCAAGGTAGTTATAAGTTGAAAGACGGACGTGCTCAGGATAAAGAAGATTAGCCCCGATCGCCAAAAACATGATCGGAACTAAGAAACGGTCCCAGCCAAAGGTGATGGCCATAGCAGAATCAACCAATTTTCCAGCTCCACCAGCCAGGTCAAAGAAGGACAGGATTAAGATTGCGGCTACAGCGAAAAAAACAATGGCCACAATGCCAATTTTTGTTTCTGGATTCATATCCAGAAAGTACTCCCGCTCGGTTTTTCTACTGCGCTTCTTTTTTCGTTTGTATTTTCGAGCCATAAGTGAGCTTATTTTACCATTTAAAGTAAAAATAGGGTAGTGGAAGATTTGGGGATCAGGATTGACATTTTGGCTAAAATACGGTATCCTGGGTAGTCTCGTGTGTTAATGTAGAAGCAGTAGAAGAGGGAGGACAAGCTGATGCTGGATTACCAACCTACATACGTTCAGAACCTGAGGCGGAAGCGAGATTGCTGTTTGGTTAAAGTTATGGGCGGCTTGGGTTTACTCCTGGTTTTCCTGGTTGGGCAGACCCTGATTCCATTAGACAGAGTCGGAATTCACTGGGGTTTAGGTGTCTTGGGTGCAGCTGGTGTGGTGATCGCGATCATCAACCTGGTGCGTCGAGAGCGCTTTCAGGAAGAGTTGCAAGGTATCTCGAGCTACTCCGGGGACTGACCTCAGCGCACATTCTCCAATCCCCCTTCACGCGCGTGCTAGTGCGTGGAGGGCGGCCTACCTGTGCTATTGAGCCTCGATAGCAAGGGTAGGCTGATTGCCTTGACAAAATCAAAAAAATAGTGTATTCTGGTAAGTTGTTCGCTTAAATAAGGCGAAAAATAACCCCATGCTGGAGGACGAGAGTCGCTGCGTAAGCAGTGTGGTCTTCCTCACGATGTGCCCATAGGCTCCGGCTTATTACACACCGATGAGGCTGATCAGAGGCACGATGCCAAAGCCGTAAGGCGGGCCACTCGTGATCCCGTTCTCCAGTATGGGGTTTTTTCTTTTTATGCACACTTTAGGCTCTTGACCCAGCCTAAAATCTAAGTTATTATTTCCACCTGTAAGATATCCGTTCTTCAGCTGCGAAGAAATGGCGATTCTGTTGAGCTGGTGCCGCAAGCGTACCCCTCGTCTATGACGGGGAAAATCTCTCTCCTCGCGTTTGCCAGGCATAGGTTCGACTCTTCGACATCGCTTTTCTCTTCGCAGCTGCAGGGCGGTTATTTTTTTGTGGATAGATTGTTAAGTTCAGGGGTTGACAATGTATCTCTGGACTGTTTTTTAGCTAAAATTAGCGAAGTAAACTTTTTCCCAAGTATTTCCCTTGTTTATCCACTTTTTCTAGCTTGACAGCGTAAGGATCTTTTGGTATTCTCCGCTTGTTTTTGCCCCGTCTACGGCGGAATGGTCAACCGGGTAGAGCTACCCCGTAATAACGGGAAACCACCTAAAAAATAACCCCAACAGAGGTGGTATCTGCCAAATTAGTAATCGCTGGTACTCTCGGTTCGTCCGAAGTAAAGGCGATGAAAGAACAATATTATTAGAGTATAGAAAACTGTCTCACCATGGTGGGATAGGTTTTTGTATTTTAATCAACTGTAAATTATGATATTTAAGAAGCTTCCTCCCAAGGAGCAGACACGTAAATCCTTTGGGGCTGTGGAAGACGCCATCGAGCTTCCCAACCTGGTGAAGGTCCAGAGCGATTCTTATAACTGGTTTTTTGAAACCGGTATTCGTGAATTGTTCGATGAGATCTCACCGATCAAGGATTTTATTGGTCGTGATCTTGAGCTTTCTTTGGAGGACTATTACTTGGATGAACCCAAGTTTGATGAAAAGACTTCTCATGAGAAGAACGTCACATTCGAGGCTCCTTTGCGAGTCAAGGCTGTGCTTCGCAATTTGCGAACTAAGACCATGAAAGAACAGGAGATCTATTTAGGAGATCTACCAATCATGACCCCGCGAGGAACTTTTGTTATTAATGGTATTGAGCGGGTGATCGTGTCGCAGTTGGTTCGTTCAGCTGGGGCATTTTTTACGGCTGATATTCATCGAGGACGTCGTTACTATGGAGCTAAGATTATCCCAACTCGTGGGGCTTGGCTAGAATTTGAAACTGATCCAAAGAGCGTGATCTGGGTAAAAATTGATCGTAAAAGAAAAGTGGCCGTGACTTCGTTACTGCGGGCTTTTGGTTATAGTACTGATGAAGAGATCTTGGAACTGTTCAAAGACATAGATGTTCATCCAACGAATAAATATATTGAAGCCACGATTTTGAAAGACGCGGCTAAGAATGAAGACGAGGGTCTGAAGGAAGTGTATAAGCGAATCCGTCCAGGTGATCTGGCTACGGCCGAGAACGCCAAACAGTTGATTCACTCTATGTTCTTCCGTTTTGAACGCTATGATCTAGGTAAGGTTGGTCGATACAAGTTTAATCTTCGCTTTGGTCTGGACGCTTCGGATGAAGCGGTTTCACCAGAAGATAATCGCATTTTGACCAAAGAAGACTTGGTAAAGATTGTTCGTGAAATTATCAACTTGAATATTAATCAGGGAGAACCGGATGATGTTGATCACTTAGGTAATCGTCGAGTGCGAGCGATTGGTGAATTGATTCAGGGTCGATTCCGAGTTGGTTTGGCCCGCATGGAGCGTATTATCAAGGACCGCATGTCAACGCAAGATATTGACAGTATTACTCCAGGACGACTGATCAACGCTCGACCAGTGATCGGAGCAGTTCGAGAATTTTTCATGTCTAGTCAGCTTTCTCAGTTCATGGATCAGACTAACCCGCTGGCTGAGCTGGAACACAAACGTCGTTTATCAGCTATGGGTCCTGGTGGATTAAGTCGTGAGCGGGCTGGATTTGAAGTGCGTGACGTGCACTTAACTCACTATGGCCGTATCTGTCCGATTGCTACTCCTGAGGGACCAAACATTGGATTAGTTGGTCACTTGGCTTCTTATGCTGTGATCAATAAATATGGTTTTGTTGAAACCCCATACCGAAAAGTGGTTCCAGAAGAAGTTGGTGGTAAAGTTCGAGCCAAGGTTACAGATGAGATTGAATACCTTAATGCTTTTAAAGAAGAAAAATCGATTATTACTCCAGCCACAACTCAGATTGATGACAAAGGATACTTAGCTGATGATTTTGTTGGTGCTCGTAAATTTCTTGAAGCTCAGGTTGTGCCAGCTGGTGAAGTTCAGTTCATGGATGTTTCATCAAGACAAATTGTGTCTATTGGAACTTCTTTGGTTCCGTTTTTGGAGCACGATGACGCCACTCGAGCGCTGATGGGAACTAATATGCAACGTCAGGCAGTTCCTTGTATTAAGCCTGATCCACCGATTGTTGGTACTGGAGTTGAAGGTCGGGCAGCCAAGGACTCAGGTCACGTGGTCGTGGCTGAACAGGATGGAACAGTAACCAAACTAGATGGAAAGAAGATTGAAATCACTGACAAGAAAGATAATGTCTTTGAATATGAACTAAAGAAGTTTACCCGATCTAATGCTTCAACCGGAATTAACCAGCAGCCAACAGTTGATATGGGACAAAAAATTAAAGCTGGGGACACGATTGCTGACGGGGCAGCGGTAAAGAACGGTGAGTTGGCTTTGGGTCAGAATGTGCTAGTGGCCTTCATGGCTTGGGACGGATACAACTATGAGGACGCAGTGATTATTTCTGAGCGCCTGGTTCATGATGATCGTTACACCTCGGTTCATATCGAGCATTACACGATTGATGTTCGTGACACTAAATTAGGACCTGAAGTAGTTACTTCAGATATTCCTAACATTTCAGAAGAGAAGCTCAAGAACCTGGATATGGAAGGAGTTATCCGAATTGGAGCTGAGGTTAAGTCCGGTGACATCCTGGTTGGAAAAATTACTCCTAAGGGTGAGACTGAGTTGTCAGCAGAAGAAAAGTTGTTACGAGCTATCTTTGGAGAAAAAGCCCGCGACGTCCGAGACTCTTCATTATATCTAGAACACGGTGAGCACGGAAAGGTTGTTGACGTTCGTGTGTTTAGTCGTGAAGACGGAGACAAATTGCCACCAGGAGTAAGCAAGTCAATTCAGGTTTCTGTAGCTGACTTACGCAAAGCTCAGGTTGGTGACAAGGTGGCTGGTCGGCACGGAAACAAAGGAGTTATTTCCAGAGTCGTTCCAGTTAACGATATGCCGTTCATGGAGGACGGTACTCCAGTTGACGTCATTCTGACTCCGTTGGGAGTGGTTAGTCGTATGAACTTAGGACAGATTCTCGAGGTTCATCTAGGTCTGGCTGCTAACGCTTTAGGATATAAAGTTAAGACTCCGGTGTTAAATGGAGTAAGTGAAACTACGATTCGTGAGGAGTTGGACAAGGCTGGTTTCCCTAAGGGCGGTCAGGTTACTTTAGTTGATGGACGAACTGGAGAAGAATTTGAGAATCCCGTTACTGTTGGATACATGTACGTCTTGAAATTGAGCCACATGGTGGAAGATAAGATTCACCAACGTTCAATCGGTCCATATTCATTGATTACCCAGCAGCCATTAGGAGGTAAAGCTCAGTTCGGTGGTCAGCGTTTCGGAGAGATGGAAGTTTGGGCTTTGGAAGCCTATGGTGCTTCGCATACACTTCAAGAAATTTTAACGATCAAGTCTGATGATATTCCTGGTCGTTCTAAGGCTTATGAATCGATCATTAAGAGTGAGCCGATTCGTAAGGTTAATATTCCTGAGTCA
>CAYZPO010000013.1:9694-22939 GCA_964480695.1 uncultured Gammaproteobacteria bacterium
ACTTAAAGGATTGTGTTTGGATGTTGAGTTGCTCAAAGAGGGCATTAAGGTCGATCTCAGCGAGGAAACTAAGACGAAAAGTAAAAAGTAACTGGTAGCGATTAGAATAACTGCAAATATATGATTCAAAAACAAGACACTCTAAAAACCACAGACTTTGACTCAATTCGTCTTCGCCTTGCCTCGCCAGAGAAGATTCGTTCTTGGTCCTTTGGAGAAGTGACTAAACCAGAAACGATCAACTACCGAACTCAGAAGCCAGAAAAGTCTGGACTTTTCGCTGAAGAAATTTTCGGTCCAGCAAAAGATTGGGAATGTTATTGTGGTAAGTATAAAAAAATTCGCTATAAAGGCTTGGTCTGTGACAAATGTGGAGTTGAGGTAACTCATGCTGGCGTTCGTCGTGAGCGTATGGGGCATGTCGATTTGTGTGCCCCAGCAACCCATATCTGGTTCTTGCGTGGCGTACCTTCTAAAGTCGGAACAGTCCTTGATATGTCAGTTCAGTCTTTAGAGAAGATTATTTACTTTGCTGATTTTATTGTAACGGACGTTAATCAAGATGCCTTGGAAGACATGAAGGAACAGGTCAAGCAAGAATACAAATCCAAGAAGAAAATGATTGAAGGAGAGTACAAGCGTGATCATGAGCGGGCTGGAGCTAAGTTTTCTGAAGAGCCAGCTAAGCTAACAGCAGAAGTGGATCATTTGACTGAGATTCGTGATAAAAAATTGGAAGAATTAGAAGAAGACTATCTGACCGTTGAACGAGAGCTAAAGGAAATGAAAGTGATGAAGATCATTTCTGAGACTACATATCAGGATTGGTCTTTGAAGTATGGTCATATCTTTGAAGCTGGAATCGGTGCAGAGGCAATTAAGAAGATGTTAAAACGGGTCAATCTAGAAGAGACCATGAAACTGCTTGAGGAAGACTATTCAAAAGCTTCTGGGGCTAAGAAAGATCGTTTGATTCGTCGCTTGAAGCTGATGAAGTCCTTGCACTTGAACGGTATTAAACCAGATTGGATGGTGTTAGACGCTATCCCTATTTTGCCGCCAGATCTGCGTCCGATGGTGCCGCTTGATGGTGGTCGATTTGCTACTTCTGACATGAATGATCTGTATCGACGAGTGATTAACCGTAACAACCGTTTGAAACGCTTGCATGATTTGAATGCTCCGGAAGTGATTTCTCGAAACGAGAAACGAATGCTTCAGGAGGCAGTTGACGCGTTGATTGACAACTCGGCCCGTCACACCAAGACCGTGATTGCTTCTACCGGAAAGAAACGTCAACTCAAATCTTTGGCTGATTCGCTCAAAGGAAAGCAGGGACGTTTCCGACAGAACCTGTTAGGAAAACGAATCGATTACTCTGGTCGTTCAGTAATTGTAGTGGGTCCTCATCTGAAATTAGACCAGTGTGGTATTCCAAAGAAAATGGCTTTGGAATTATTCAAGCCGTTCGTGATCGCCAAGCTGATTGAACGAGAATATGTTCACAACATCAGAAGCGCTAACCGCTTTATTGAGTCTGATCGTCCTGAAACTTGGGATATTTTGGAAGAGATTACTAAGGACGCCTTTGTTCTCTTGAACCGCGCTCCAACCCTTCACCGATTAGGAATTCAGGCTTTCCGGCCGCAGCTGATCGAGGGTAAAGCGATTCAGGTTCATCCGTTAGTATGTAGCGCTTTTAACGCTGACTTTGATGGAGACCAAATGGCGGTTCACGTTCCTTTGACTGAAGAAGCTAGACACGAGGCAGCTGAAATTATGTTGTCCTCAAAGAACCTGCTAAAGCCAGCTCACGGTTCTCCAGTGGCTTCCCCTGGAATGGATATGGCTTGGGCTACTTATTACATGACAACCACCTTTGAAGAGTTAGAAGAAGAAAAGGTTCCTACTTTCTCTAATATTGGAGATGCTAAGTATGCTTATCAAATGGGACATATTACTTTGCGTAATTGGATCAAGGTTCGTCTAGATAATAAAGAAGTGACTACAACTACTATTGGACGAGTGTTGGTTAACGAAAAGTTGCCAGATCGAGTTCCGTTTATGAACCAGGTTTTTGGTAAAAAGGAACTGGCCAACATTGTTAAGTTAACGATTGAGTTTGAAGGAAATGAAGTTGCCGCCAAGACCCTGGATGATCTAAAGGACTTAGGGTTTAAATACGCGACTTTGTCTGGTTACTCTTGGGGAATGGCTAACCTGCCGTTGATTCCAGGAAAGAAAGAATTGATTGAGGAAGGAGAAAAGCGGATTCGAGAAGTTGAGGATTACTTTGCTCAAGGATTGTTAACCCAGAAGGAACGTCACTCTTCAATCGTTAAGATTTGGAATGAGATTAAAGATCGAGTGGCTGACTTAGCTCAAAAATCTTTGGAGGTCGACGGTCCGGTGTATTCGATGATTAATTCCGGAGCTCGTGGTTCTTGGGGCCAGTTTACTCAGATGGTGGGAATGATCGGTTTGAAGGCCAACCCAGCCGGCGACATTATTGAGTTGCCAGTTAAACGATCGTTTAAAGAAGGCTTGGACGTACTGGAGTTCTTTATCTCTAGTCACGGAGTGCGTAAAGGTTTGACTGACACCGCCCTGCGAACGGCTAACGCTGGATATTTGACCCGTCGTTTAGTGGACGTGGCTCAGGACGTAGTGATTCGAGACGAAGACTGTGGTGACGATAAAGGAATAACCGTGACTCATGCTGACTCAGAAGAAATTGGAGAGCCGCTCTTGGTACGTATTCTTGGTCGTTACGCCATGTCTGATATTAAGAAACCTGGCGGACGAAAAATTATTGTCAAAGCAGGTGAGATTATTACTGAAGGACATGTTAGAGAACTTGAAGAAGCTAAGGCTCCTTTGGAAGAAGCTCACGTTCGTTCAGTGACCACCTGTCTTTGTCGACGCGGAATCTGTCAGAAGTGTTATGGATACGACCTGGCTTTCAACAAGCCGGTAGAGATGGGAACAGCAGTGGGAATTATGGCTGCTCAGTCCATTGGTGAACCGGGAACACAGTTGACTATGCGTACTTTCCATACTGGTGGTGTGGCTGGAAAAGATATTACTCAGGGTCTGCCGCGAGTTGAAGAGTTGTTTGAAGCTCGTAATCCAAAACAGAAGGCTGTTATGGCTGAGGTGGCTGGAAAGATCGAAGTTGAACAAGTTGAACGCTCAATCACTCAGGCCGGCACTGGAAAGCAGATCGTGGATACCCGTCCTGGACAGAAGATCGTCAAGATTCATCACTCCGGAATTGATGAGGCTTCCTACGCAGTTAAGCGTGGAGGCAAGATGTTGATTGAGGATGGGGTCGAGGTTAAAGTTGGTGATGTGCTTGGTGAACAAAAGGATGGAGAGAAAATTCTTAGTGAATATAATGGAACAGTAAAAATTGAGAAAAATACTGCCACGGTTGTTCATGAAGCAGCCAAGATTGCTGAATACATTATTCCTCCAGGATTTTCTTTGCGAGTTAAAGACGGCGATGAGGTCGAGGGAGGTGATCCAATTACTGAAGGTAACCTTGATTTGCAAATGCTGTTCCGACATAAAGGTGAAGATGCGGTTCAGCGCTATCTGCTCAAAGACATTCAGTTCATCTATGCTTCTCAGGGACAGCGCTTGAATAACAAACACATTGAAATCATTGTGCGTCAGATGTTTAGCCGTGTCTTTGTGACTGATGCTGGAGATACGGATTTGTTGCCAGGTGAGATTGTTGAGAAGTCAACTTGGATGGATGAGAATGATCGGATTGATGCTAAGGGCGGTAAATTGGCCGAGGCTAATCAGCTCTTCCTAGGAATCACCAAAGTCTCGCTTTCTACAGATTCTTGGTTGTCAGCTGCTTCGTTCCAAGAAACCACTCGTGTTCTGGTTAATGCAGCCGTGACCGGAAAGATTGATAACCTTCAAGGATTAAAGGAAAACGTAATTATCGGTCGTCTAATTCCTGTAGGAACCGGTTATGGTGAGGCAGCTGATGAGTTAAAGGAGGCCATTATTGCTAACAGGGACGAAGGCGAGTCTGATGAAGAAGATAAAGAAAAGGCTGAGGAATAGATTATGTCCGGGCATTCTAAATGGAGCAAGATTAAACAGAAAAAAGGCGCACTTGATGCCAAGCGCTCCGCATCTTTCTGTAAGTTAGCCAAAGCTATAACTATTGCTGCTCGCGACGGTGGCGGCGATCCGTCAATGAACTTCAAGCTCCGCATGACCATGGATAAAGCCAAGGCCGGGAATTTGCCTAAGGACAAGATTGAAAAAGCTATTGAGAAAGGTACTGGTGGGGGAGAAGCTGGTCAGCTCGAGGAGATCGTTTATGAAGCTTATGGTGCTGGTGGAACCGGAATGTTGATTGAGTGTCTAACCGACAACAAGAATCGTACAGTAGCCGAAGTTAAACACACTGTTGGAAAATATAACGGCAGTATGGCTGGTCCGGGGAGTGTGATGTGGATGTTTGATCGTAAAGGAGTGATTCGCATTGATGACGCATCAAAGGTGTCAGATCGCGATGCTCTTGAATTATCTCTGATCGAGGCTGGAGTTGAGGACATTAAGGACGAAGATGGATCAATCGTGGTCGTGACTGATATGACTGACTTGCAAAAAGTGTCTGAAGCGCTCGAGCAACTTGAGATTAAACCGGATTCAGCTGAACTCGAGTACGTTCCTAAGGAGCCAGTTGCCGTTGACGACGCTGCTGCTGAGTCGATTCTAAAACTCTGCGAAGCCTTGGACGAAAATGACGACGTGAACAATATCTATACCAACGAAGCGTAGGAGCTTCCCCCTCCTTTCGAAGGAGGGGGTTAGGGGGTGGTTCTGCGTAGTGTCAAAACAGAAAAGGCGGGGTCAAGGGACCCCGCCTTTGGTTATCGAAAAACAACAACCGCCCCGAGAGACGGCGTTGTTGCCGCGGGGCGGTTGAGGGAGTGGCTAGTTACAGCCATGTCTTGAAGATCACTTCGCCGACCATCACGACCGACATGATGAAGCTGATCGACATAGACACGGTCATGCCCAGATTCTTGGTCTGCACCCCGACCAGGGCGAAGATGATCTGAATGATCCCGAAGAGGACCAGCATGATCAGGGAGATGGACGACAGATCGTCCATGGTGATGGTCTTCCACAGCTGTGGCGCCAGGGCGACCGGGTTGATCAGGGAAGCACCGCCGGTGACCGGCTTGAAGTACTTCCACTGGATGATCGGACGAAGCAGCTTGTACAGCCGGTCGTTGATTTGCGTTACCATTGCGGGCTCCTTTCGTGACAAGCTAGTATGCCATAAATAACCAAAAAAGTCAAGGTATTTAGGCTCAACTTAGCCCACCTTGACCTTAATTTTGTCCGAGATTTGTACCGATCGGTACAAATTCCTGACACCTATGTTTTATTTAAACTTTTCCTCAGCACGTTTGATGGCCTGTTGGAACATTTCTTTGACCGTCACTTTGTTCCATCCTTCTGGAACCGGGTAGATTACATTCTTGATTCCGGTTTGGGTGAGGTATCGGCTGCAGACACAACAGCAGTATGACCAGTCGGTGTATCGGATCTCACCGTTGTTTCTGATTAGCAAAACGTAAATGTCCGCTCCGGATATATCAATTCCTTCTTGTAAAGCTTGCATCAAAGCCGCTTCTTCGGCATGAATCACCAGCGGATTTTTTTCTGCCATCTTGGATTCTGGCGCTGCTTTGCAAGCAAAGCCAGAACAGATGATTTCACCGTCACGAACAATCACTGCCCCGCCGTGTGGCTTAGTGTCTGATTGCGAATTGAGCTTTTCAAGCTTTTTCAAAATATGTTTTTCAATTTCCATATTAATTATTCAAATACATTTTAATTCCTTCCAGGTTCCCGGACCTGAATGTGGTGTCGAGGTCAAGTGTATTCAGATCAAGCCAATCATATCCTTCGTGCTCATTCGAAATATTTATTTCCCCGTTGTGATATATGGCCTCAAAGAAAACATATAAGACATGAGCGCCGTCTGATGAAATTTTGTGACGACCCAAAGCAACTGGTTTTGGCTTGAGATCGTATTCAATGTCACCCAGCTCTTCCTTGATTTCTCGGTGTACGATTTCCTTAAACGGGGTTTCGAATTCTTCAACATCAATTCGCCCCCCGGCGAACTCATAACTTCCGCCAAGACTTGAATCGGTTGGTGGCTTGAGCCCCAGGAATTCATCTTTGCTGTTTTTCATTATTACTTTCAGTGATATTTGATATTTGTCTTTCATAAATAGCTGACATGGAAGGCTAAAGCCTTCCGCTACGTTATTAATATCGAATCGTGGCGGCACATATAGCAGTGGCTAGGGCGTCGGCAGCGTCGTCGGGGCGAGGGATCTGGTCGAGTTCAAGAAGGCGTTTAACCATCTCTTGCATTTGAGTTTTGTCTGCGTTTCCATCACCAGTAACCGCCAGTTTGATCTGGTTTGGCTTGAGCTCGATCACTGGAAGTCCCAGCTCGGCACAGACCAGAAGAGCCACGCCGCGAGCCTCGGCCACACGCATGGCCGTGGTCGTGCTTTTACCAAAAAACAGTTCCTCGATCGCCACCTTGTCTGGTCGGTGTTGTTCGAGTAACTGCCTTAGATCCGCTGCAAGCACCTGCAAGCGTTCGCCATGAGCCAAAGTAGTTTCAGTAGTAACACAGCCGGTATCCACTAGTTCGAATTTATGTCCATCGTAATTAACTGCTCCGAATCCCATTCTACCGAACCCAGGATCAATGCCAAATATTTTGGACATAGTTAAATAATTTTATCAGCTACAGCGCAAGCAGCGTAGGCTTGGGGTTTGATATGGACTGAAAAACCGACTCCTTTGACAAAGCCGCAGATTTCCTTGATCAACTCTCGTGTCGGGCCGTTCTCACCAATATCAACGTGGATCTGAACTTTTTTAAAACCATTACCTTTGGCCTGAAACTCGTCCAGAATACGCTTACCCAGATCAGTTGATAAAGTGGTTTCCTGCCAAATACGGTCACGCAGCGTGGCTTTGTTGGTCTGCATTTTGCGAGACCAAAAGTATCGCCCGCCCTTACCATGCCGATGAATAACCACTGCAGTAATGTATTCAGTTTCTTTAACCCCTTGCTCAGAATCGGACCCGACTACAACTGAGTAGGTGTTTGCTGGTTCGTGTTCAATAAATTCCAAAAGTTCTTCCACAACAGCAGCGAAATCCAATCTTCCTTTACTTGGAGAATGAAAATTATTCATAGTGTTTTTAGCCTAACCCATCTGAACTGATTTGTCCACGAGTCTAATGGCAAAATAAGGCAAAATAAAGTATAATTAAAACACTAATCCTGATTTTTTATTTGTATGCCTGCAGACACAAAGATAAAAAAGCTACTTACTTTAGCAGTAAAAAACAAGGCTAGTGACCTGCATTTAATGGTTGGTTACAAGCCTATATTACGTATTGATGGAGAGCTCGTTCCTATAAAGGGAGAATTGGATATGAAGGTTCAGGAGATGCAAAATCTAGTTCTTGGAATGCTGCCACCAGTTAAGCGCGAAGCTTTTAGGAAAAATTTAGAAATGGATTTTGCTTTTGAGATTCCTAAGGTAAGTCGTTTTCGTATCAACGTTTTTGTGGAACGGGGAAATTTTGCCTTAGCCGCTCGAGTTATCCCAACCGCGATTCCGACCATGGAAGATTTAATGATGCCAGAAATTGTTTATGATCTGACTAAATTAGATCGAGGGCTGGTAGTTATGACCGGGCCAGCTGGGTCTGGAAAGTCCACCAGCTTAGCATCCATGATCAACTATATTAATAGTGAGCGAACTCGGCACATTATTACTCTTGAAGATCCAATTGAGTTTCTTTTTGAAAGTAAAAAATCTTTGATCGCTCAGCGCGAGCTGGGTAAGGACATGCTTAGCTTTGCATCAGGCCTGAAGTATGCCCTGCGTCAGGATCCGAACATCATCATGGTCGGTGAGATGCGAGATCTGGAAACGATTGCTGCGACCCTGACTTTGGCTGAGACAGGACATCTAGTGTTGGCGACCCTACATACTCCAGATGCAGCTCAAAGCGTGGATCGTATCATCGCCGTCTTTCCTCCACCCCCGCAGGATCAGATTCGCTCTCAGGTTTCTTTAACTTTGCAAGCTGTCATTGCTCAGCGACTCTATGCCAAAAAAGATATTAGTGGTCGAGTCGCTGCTCGGGAGATCATGATTAACAATCCAGCCATCGGGAACTTGATTCGTGAGCAAAAGGTTGAACAGATTAAGAACGTTATTCAAACTTCTTCTAAGGTTGGGATGATTACTATGGAGCAAGCAGTAAAACAATTAGTAAAATCTGGTCTGATTGATAATCCAGAAATGGTTTAGTTTATGGGTAAGTTGGTGAAGACAAAAAAAGACAAGACAGAGGAAAAGCCTGCTGAAGAAGAATCTGGGATCAAGATTGAGAACAGTGAGCTTTCAGCAGCCCTTCAGAAAATATTAGATGATGCCAAGTCAGTTTCTAAGGCTGAGGATGTTTCTGTGATCAAAACGGTTGATGCGATTTTAGTTAACGGATATAACAGTAAGGCTTCTGACATTCATATTGAACCATATGAAGAAGAGACTTTAATTCGGTTTCGGATTGACGGCATTCTGCATGACATTGTCACCTTACCTAAAAGCTTACATGAGTTAGTAGTCATGCGCATCAAAATCTTGTCTCGTTTGCGTACTGATGAACATCGAGCTGCTCAGGATGGAAAGCTTCGGTTTAAAGTTGAAGACGGTAAAGTTGATGCTCGAGTTTCTATTGTACCGATCGTTTATGGTGAAAAAGCTGTCTTACGTCTGCTTTCTGCACGAGCCCGCCAGCACGATCTGGAGAATCTAGGGTTTAATGAACAACAGTTAATCAAGGTGATGACCAATATCAACAAGCCTTGGGGAATGATTTTGGCTACAGGGCCAACTGGATCTGGAAAAACGACTACACTATATGGAATTTTAAAGAAGCTGAATACAAGAGAAGTTAATATTTCGACCATTGAGGATCCAGTTGAGTATGATATAGAAGGCGTGAATCAAATTCAGGTTAATACTAAGACCAACCTGACCTTTGCTGCTGGCTTGCGTTCAATCGTGCGCCAAGATCCGGATATTATCATGGTGGGGGAGATTCGCGACGAAGAAACTGCTGGAATTGCTGTTAACTCAGCCATGACAGGACACCTAGTACTATCAACTCTACATACCAATGATGCTGCGACTACCTTGCCTCGACTTCTAGATATGGGAATCCAACCCTTCTTAGTATCTTCAACAGTCAATCTGGTTATTGCTCAGCGTCTGGTTCGTAAAATTTGTGAAAAATGTAAGCAGAAAACCACGCTTGATAAAAAAACATTAGCTTTAGTTCAACGACAAATATCCAAGGAGTTGGTAGCTAAGCACAAGCTCGATAGTCCTAGCATAGCAATATATAAGGGAAAGGGCTGTAAGGAATGTTCTACCACAGGTTATTCTGGACGAGTTGGTAGAGATGACTGAGGAGATCAAAGAAATGATCATGAGTAAGGCCAATGCTGCTGTGATTCAACAAAAAGCCGTTGAGCAAGGTATGACTCCTTTGGTTGAAAGAGGAATCACGAGAGTTCTAGAAGGACAAACTACAATAGAAGAAATTTTACGTGTTGCTAAAGAATAAATTTATGCCTAAGGAGGAAATAAAAAAAGAAATTCAAGAAGTTCAAAAAGTCGAATTACCTAAAAAGAAAAAAGGTAAGTTTCAAAAGATACTTTATATTGGAACAGTTTCCATTAAGGATCTTTTATTTTTTACCAAAAATTTATCAGTCATGTTAAAAGCCGGGACAACTCTTTCCGAGGCTTTGGCCGTTTTACGTGATCAAGGCAAGAGTAAACTAAAGATGATTTTAGAAGAGGTGGTTGAACAGGTTGAGGGCGGGCATCCATTTAGTGAGGCTTTAGAAAAGCATCCACGTACCTTTACTGATATTTATGTTAACATCGTTAAGATTGGAGAAGAATCTGGAACATTAGAAGATAATTTGGGATATATTGCTGAACAGATCGATAAAAGTTATCAGCTGCGTAAGAAAATTATCGGAGCTATGATCTATCCGGCCATCGTGATTATCGGCGCAATTGTCTTAGGTCTTGGAATTGTTTTGTTTGTTTTACCAAAGATCACTGTCTTGTTTAAAGGGTTTGATGTTGAGCTGCCGATCACGACACGTATCCTGATTTGGCTTTCTGACTTTTTTCAGACTTATGGTTTTTGGGCATCAATTGGTGGAGTGACTGGAATAATTTTCTTTTATATTTTATTGCGCCAGAACTTTATTAAGCCAACAACGCATTGGTTTTTCCTAAATATTCCAATTTTGAGGAATATTACCGTTCATTCTAACTTGGCCAGTTTTTGTCGAACCATGGGTATCTTATTACAAAGTGGGGTTACAATTGATGAGGGAATAAATATCTGTAGTCGTACTGTGTCCAATTATCATTATAAAAAATTTCTAGTCGAAACTCACTCCAAGGTGAAGGCTGGTGATACACTTGCTTCGAGCCTAGCCACAAAGAAGCGACTTTTTTCTGGGACTGATGTTCAGATCATTAAAGTTGGCGAAGAATCAGGGACACTAAGTGACTCACTACAATACTGCGCTTCGATTCATGAACGCGAAGTCGATTCAATTACCAAGAATCTTTCTACTGTTCTTGAGCCCTTGCTTCTGATTTCTGTTGGTCTGATGGTTGGTTTCTTAGCCCTTTCGATTATCACACCAATTTACTCTATCACCGGATCAATTCGATGATGAAGATTCAACAATCAGGTTTTACTCTAGTCGAGGTGATTATAACTATTGCTATTATTGTAGTTGTGGCTGCAGTAACTATCCCTCTTTACAGTTATTGGCAGAATTTGAGTGTCTTAGACTCATCTCGTTTTGAAGTCCTGCAGGATATGCGCTGGGCTCAAGATAAGGCTTCGGCTGGATTGAATGATAGTGATTTCGGGGTTTATTTTACCTCAAATACTTACGTCATTTTTCAAGGCACAACCTTTGCTACGCGAGACATCGGTCAAGACATTGAGCGTAAAGTTCCCACAATGATTGTGATCTCAGGAATCAGTGAAGTGACTTTTGATAAAAAGACAGGGGATCCTTCAGTATCTGGGGCAGTTATTTTGACCAACACGGCTGACAGCAGTAAAGAGTCGATTTATATTAATCCTGAGGGAGCGATTTATTAATTTATGTTTCATGGACGACATAACAAAGGGATAAGTTTAATCGAAGCTTTAGTGGCTTTGGGATTGTTCTTTGTTTTTGTTGCCGGGAGCGCCACTCTTACTTTTCGATATCTTAATACGAGTGCCAAGGCTATTGATCTGAATGAGGTACGAGTGATCGCTGAGCAGAGTATGGAGGCGGTACAGAGTCTTGCCTATGATGACTGGGAAAACCAGATGGTTGACGGTACTTATGGTTTAGATGCTTCTGGTGGATCCTGGGCTTTTAATGGGGCATCTGATGTGGTTGATAAATATACTCGTTCAGTGAATATAGCTCCGGTGGGACGAGATAAGGACTGTCAAATTGTTGATGGAGGTGAGGCTAATGATTCAGATACAAAATTAGTTACAGTGATAATAGCTTGGGGAACCAGCTCACAATCTTATCTAAGGAATTTTAGTCAGTATTTTACTAATTGGAAAGATCCAGGTCCGTGTGTTAGTCCGGTTTTCTTTTTTGCTATTCATGGCAATTCTGATGTGAATATGGGGAATACAACTGGTGTAGTGAACGGTGATGTTAATTCAGGAAGCAGTATAAATTCTGGCTCTGTTGTTATTACTGGGGACGAAGTTGATAATTCTCCAATTTTGGCACCAACTGTTGATTTCGCGGCTTATCTAGCTGAAGCTGATCATTATGTTTCAGGTAATCATAAATTTACTGCTGGAACGTATAGCGGTATTTGGTATATTGATGGAAATGCCACAATAAAATCAAACGTAACTTTTAATGGAACGATTGTGGCTACAGGCAACGTTCGTTTTGTAGGAGCCACTAATACGGTTTTTAATCCGGTGAGTCCTTACCCAGCCTTGCTATCGCAAGGTAATATCGAAGGAAACAACGGGTCTTCAGTGGCAATTAACGGTATTGCTTTTGCTTTAGGTAATGTGATTATAAGCAGCTCTTCGAATGTCTCGGTTTATGGTTCCATGATCGCTGATGGGAATTTTGAGATAAAGAACAGTGCCAGCTTATCTGTTACCTTTAATGAAGACATTCCTAGTAATCCACCACCACACTTTGAATAATATGAAACAGTCAGGATTATCTTTAGTTGAATATGTGATTTATATTGGTATAGCCGCTGTGGTTTTAGTGGCCATGGTTTCATATGCTTGGATTTTGATTAATGATCAAACTAAACAAGAACGCTTGGCCGAGGTCAATGATGTCGGAGCTTATGTTTTGGAAACAATCGTCTATGAAACAGAGCGCGCTTCTATGATTGGTGGTTCGACTGTTTATGGTACAAATCCAGGAAAGTTGGTTTTAAATTTTTCTTCAGGACCTAATGTCACTTTTGAAACCTATCAAACAACAGTTTATCTTGGAGATACTCCAGTAACAATTACTAAATTAACTCGACAGGAGGGCACCGGTTTACCAGTTGACATCACAGGAGATAATATTAATATTACTAATTTTGTTTTAACGGATTTATCAAAAACAGGAGCGACTACTGTCGCCATTGACTTAACTTTAAACAGTTTAAATCCAGAGGATAGTAAAGTTTATGAGTCAGAGAACTCTTGGACAACCTCAGTTACCCTCCGAGCACACTAGGCAGGGATTTATCATGATTGTTGCGGTGATAATTATTTCCGCAGTTATTTCGGTTGTAGTGATTTCAGTAACTTTGGGAAGTATTACTCAGCTTGAAAAAGTAGATACAAGTTTACGCGGAGAGTATGGTCGATATTTTGTTGAAAGCTGTATGCAAGAGGCTTTAGTTCAGCTTAATAAGGATAATACTTATGCCGGTGGAACTTTAAATCTAGCTGGTAGTACTTGTACTGTAGCAATTTCTGGTACTGGTAATTCTAGGACAATCAATGTTGATGGAAGTAATAATGATTATTACTATGAAATTGAGGCAAGTGTATCTCTTGTACCATTTG
>CAYZPO010000014.1:0-21814 GCA_964480695.1 uncultured Gammaproteobacteria bacterium
GCTGATGTCGGGGAAGCAGATTTAAGAGGTTATCCTTTTAGGATTCTTGAGAATAAAGGTTATACGTTCGAATAAATATGTCAAAGAAAGCGCTGCTGGTAATTGATGTTCAGAAGGGATATATGAACGAACATACCGAGCATCTGCCAGAGAAAATTTTGGAGCATATTGAGCAAAGTGATTATGACTTTGTTTTGTTTACTAAGTTTGTCAATCATCCGGGATCGAGTTTGTATAAACTTGGATACACCAAGATGTGTAAGGCACCGAAGACGGATATCGTGGACCAGTTCTCAGAATTGACTCAAGGTGATAAAGTGTTTCAGAAGGATACGTACTCGGCTTTTAAGTTAGTCAAGTTTTGTAAGTTTTTAGACAAGAACAAGATCAAGGAGATCGAGATCTGCGGTTGCGACACGGATGCCTGTGTCCTGGCGACTTCATATGAGGGGTTCGATCTCGGATACCAGATCAGCGTCCTAGACGATCTAACCGCTAGTTGTCATGGTGGCAAAGAGTTCCGAGATTATGGTCTAGCAATTATCAACAAAAACATTGACCCCAAATAAAGTTATAAAAATATGACCACACATGCTAAAAAAAGAATATTGATTATTTTCACTGGGGGGACGGTTGCTGGGAACGTTGCTAAAAGTGATGTTTCTCAGAACGTTAAATCTGATCCAAACAGTTTCCAAGCGATATTGGATGGTTCAATTGATATCGTTAGGAAGAACTGGAACATTGAGATCGAACCGGAAGTGGAAGAGGTCTTTAACGTTGACAGTTCAAATATTCAACCGGAAAACTGGACTGCTTTGGTGGAAAAGATTCAGGAAAAGTACGATGACTTTGATTCCTTTATCGTCCTGCACGGCACCAACACAATGGGATACACAGCAGCAGCCCTTTCTTTTGCTTTGGGAAATGTAAACAAACCGGTAATTATTACCGGAGCTCAAGTACCTTTGGGATATTTGGGGACTGATGCAGTCACCAACCTAGTTAATGCCCTGCGATTAGCTGTTTGGAGCTATCATGAAATTAAAGGTGTGATGGCAGTATTTGGTAGTAAAATTATTACTGGAACTAGGGTTAAGAAAGGAACCGACTTTGATTACGATCCATTCAGCTCTTTCCAAACCGGCTCTCTTGGGCAGATTGGTCGCTTTATGAGAATTGATGAAGTGGCGTTAAGAAAACATGTCGCCTATTTATCAAAGTCCGGACCGTTAGCAATTCAATCCAGAGTTTTGGATATCAAAAAGGAATTCGATATTAAAAGTATTGCCTCGCTGACAGAGTTTCCTGGAATGGCTGTTGATCTGTTCAAATCTTTAGTTGAGAATAACGGAATCAAGGCTTTTGTTTTCAGAGCCTTTGGTGCTGGTGATCCAAGCGCTCATCTGTTTCCAGCCTTTGAATATCTGAAAGAGAAACAGATTCCGATTATTGTTACAACTCAGGCGCCAGGCGGTGTTTCTAGTTTTCAGGTGAACGAGACAGGTCAACATCTTAAGGAAAATGATCTAGCTATTCCCGCACATGATATGAGTATTGAGTCCATGACCGTGAAGATGTCCTGGCTCTTGGCTCAGAATATCAGTTATGATGAAGTCAAAGCCAAGATGCTAGAAGATATGCATGGTGAGATTAACATTGAGAATGAGTTGATTTAGAAAAAAATAAACATATGATGAAGAAAAAAACAATAAAAATTATTTGGACCATTATTAGTGTGATGATTATTGCGAGCATGGTCTTGATGACAGCAGCAATTGGATTTTAAGGTGTATATCTTAGAATATTGATAATTATAATTTATTTAACTAATTCAACTATGACATTAAGAGGAGAAGTTCCAGGACCTGAATTAGGCGATGGAAACAAAGCCGATTTTTCTCCGCCTTCAGAGGGAGAATTGAGCAAGGTGGACAAGGCTATAAAGAAAGCAGATTTACGCCACGAGCATTCAAGGGGTACTGTGCCAGACGAGGCATTGATTGATATGTCTGAAGAAGAAATATGGGCTTTAGCTGCAGCAGAGGAAATGAATTGGAAAGGTGATTTTGGGCCATCTGCACCAGGGGGTCCTGGTGTCAGTAAAGAAGCGATCGTTAATGGTGCTCGACAGATGTTGGCCAGAAAAGAAGAATTGTCAAAAGAGCCTTCTGAATAGTGTTGTTTTAATCTGTTTCTATGGCCAGGTAAATTCTGGCCATTCATAACTGATTAAACATGTCGAAACGGTGGGTTGTTGTTGACCCGATAATGCAAACTGAGAAAGATAAGTTTCCGGAAATTAATCCGGTAGTTTTGCAGTTGCTTTGGAATCGCGGGATTAAGACACAAGAAGAGATTGATGTGTTTTTGGGTCCTGATTATTCGCGCGACGTGCATAGTCCGTGGCTGTTTTCGAATATGCGCGCGGCTGTGGATCGGTTCTTCTCGGCTCTTGAGAAGGATCAGGTGATTACCATTCACGGTGACTATGATGCTGATGGGGTTTGTGGGACAGCTGTATTGTATACGACTTTTAAGGAGATTGCCGAAAAATTTTCTAACCCATCTTCGATGGGGTCTGAAATCGAACCGGATCAAAGATCCGTTAGAAGAATATCAGAGATCAACATCTACATCCCGCACCGCGAGAAAGAGGGTTATGGGTTGTCGACTCCGACTGTCGAGCATTTGAGAAAGAATCATGACACAGGGTTGATCGTGACTGTGGATTGTGGAATCTCAAACGTCGAACCAATTGCTCGCGCCAAAGAACTTGGGATCGATACGATTGTTTGCGACCACCACGATGTACCTGAGCAACAACCAGATGCAGTCGTGGTTCATCCGAGGTTGCCAAATGAAACATATCCGTACAAGGAGCTCTCAGGGACCGCGGTGGCTTTCAAGTTTGCTGCTGCCTTGATCGAAGAGGCACGAGCTCGCGGTTTAGGATTTCCTGAAGGACATGAGAAGTGGCTGCTCGATCTCGTTGCCATCTCGACCGTGACTGATGTGATGAAGATGACTGGTGAGAATCGGACGCTAGAGAAGTTTGGTTTGGTTGTACTCAATAAGACACGACGCCCTGGACTTAAGAAATTGTTTGAGGTTGCTGGAATCTCAGATAAAAAATTACAGAGCTGGAATATCGGCTGGCAGATCGGACCGCGACTTAATGCAGCTGGTCGTGTTAACCACGCTACGGACGCTTTTGAACTCTTAACCTGCGAAGATGAAACTCAGGCCAACAAGTTGGCTAAGAAGTTAGATCAAGAGAACAAGGAGCGGCAAAGTATTTCCAGCGCGTTATACGTTCAGGCCAAGGAGCAAATCGGTGAAGTCAAGGATCAGAAACTTTTGATCGCGGTCGGAGAAGATTGGCCGCTTGGCATTGTTGGTTTAGTTGCTGGGAAATTATGTAACGAATATCATCGCCCAGTGTTTGTGGTGACTAAGCGCGGTGATGAGTATTCAGGCTCAGGCCGTTCGATTCCAGAGTTCAATATCACAGATGCTCTGAAACAGGCCGAAGAGCATATGGATCGTTTTGGAGGTCATCCTCAGGCTTGCGGTTTCTCGATTCAAGGTACAGAGAATTTTGAACAGGCAAAAGTCAAAATGATCGAGTTTGCTGAGCTTAAAGTAAAAGGTAAAGACCTGACCCCAAGGATAAATATTGATACTGAGATTACCATGGATCAGATCAATTGGTCGCTGGTTGAAGAATTAGAAAAGTTTCGACCGTTTGGAGAAGGGAATGAGCAGCCATTGTTTGTTACTCGCGGAACGCAAGTGGTGGCAGCAGAAACGGTTGGTGCGGACGGCCAACATCTCCGCCTTACCCTAAATCCAGAAAAAGGTGGTAAAATGTGGAAAGCGATTGCCTTTCGTATGGGTGACTGGGCTGAGCGCCTGGAACTCGGTAGCGTGATCGATATTGTTTACGAAATTGGAATCAACGAATGGAACGGTAATCGCGAAATTCAAATTAAAATAAATGATTTGCAGTATGGAAAAGAAAATTAAAGTTTACTCAGATGGTGGGGCGCGGGGAAATCCTGGACCAGCTGCAGCGGCCGCGGTACTAATGAACCCAGAAGGCGAGGTCTTGGCTGAAGTCTCAGAATACATGCCTCATGCGACAAATAACCAGGCTGAGTATACAGCGATCCTGATTGGTCTTCAAAAAGCCAAAGAGATTGAAGCAGAAGAGGTAGAAATGTTCATGGACACTGAACTTGCAGTTAAACAGCTCAAAGGCGAATATAAGGTCAAGAATCCTGAGTTGGCCAAGCTTTTCGTTAAGGTTTGGAACCTGACGCATGAATTTAAGCAAGTGAGCTTTAACCATGTTAGACGTGAGTACAACAAAGAGGCTGATGCGTTAGTCAACAAGACAATCGATGCCAACACTTAGGATTTCGTGCTTTGAATTTCGTATTTATGGTATAATGTAAACCACTATGGCCTTATTTGGTTCTCAAATAAATAAGAGTTTTCTTGGTGTTGATATTGGCACCGGAGGCGTTAAAGTTGTCGAGCTCCTGAGTGAAAAGGGAAGAGCTCGTCTTTTAAATTACGGTTACTCACGCCAGGTTTCTGAGAACACTAGTAAAATGATTATTGAGGACCCTAAACATGCGGCGCGGTTGTTAACTAGTGTGTATCAAAAAATGGGGACTAAAACGACTAGTTGTGTGTCGGCATTACCGGCTTCAAAAGTTTTTTCTGCCATTATTTCTGTGCCTCGTCCTAAAGATGAGAAAGAGTTAAAGCCGTTGGTGGAATCTCGGGCGCGTAAGTTAGTGCCAATGCCTTTGGAAGAAATGATTTTGGATTCGAAGTTGATTGATCCTTTGAAGAAGGAAGAAAATAAGAAAATAAAAAAACAAGAAAATAAGCAGGGGGCTCCAAAGAAGGTTGAGAAAGGCAATGTTCGAGTACTGATTACTGGAGCGGCTAAGACACTAGTTCAGAAGTATGTTGAGACTTTCCGCTCGGCTAAGCTTGAACTGACAGCGTTAGAGACTGAGTCCTTTGCTCTGATCCGTTCTTTAGTTGGTAAGGACCGTTCTTCAATTTTGATTATTGATATCGGAGCGATTCGAACTAATCTAACTATTGTTGAAAAAGGAATTCCGTTTTTAACACGCAGCGTAAATATCGGTGGTAGCATGGTCACTCAAAAAATCGCCCAAACTATGGGCGCTTCGTTTGAACAGGCTGAGCAGATGAAATATGACTTGTCGCAACACGATGACGGACAAGGTTTAGCTGCAGTTGAAACAACTCTTCAGCCGATTTTAAACGAGATCAAATACACTTTTGAGCAGTACGAACGAATGGAGTTTAATGATCATAAGAAAGTGGAAAAGATCGTTTTAACTGGTGGCTCATCACATTTACCGCAACTTGATAAATATATTGGTGACAAGACCAAGTTGAATACTTACGTTGGTGATCCTTGGGCTCGGGTGGTTTATCCAGAGGATCTGCGACCAGTGTTGGAAGAAATTGGGCCACGGATGTCGGTTTCTCTTGGTTTAGCTATGCGTGACACCGAATAATATGCCTGACAAACCTTCGATTTTAATTATCGAGGAGGACGCTTACCTGGCTGGGATTTACGCGCGCAAGCTCGAGATCGAGCAGTGTGAAGTCAAAGTGGCTGAGACATTGGAAGACGCTCGGAAGCGAATTAAAAAGTCCAAGCCGCAGGCGATCGTGATTGATGCCAGGATTGAGAATGAAAATGGATTTGAATTTATTGGTGCGATTCGCGGAACACGAGGATTTAAAAAACTCCCGATTATCATTATTACTGAACTTGGAGATCGACAGAGTGTGAAGTTGGGAATGGAAAAAGGAGCCACAGATTATTTAATCAAGGGGCACTTTGTGCCATCTGAAGCTGCTAAGAAAATAAAGCGTTTAGCATATGGTAAAAAATAAAGGATTTACATTAATTGAGCTGCTGGTCGTGCTGGCGATTATCGCTTTGCTCGGAACCATGGCTGCGATAGCAGTCAATTCAGCTCGTGAACGATCTCGTGACTTCCGACGATTAAATGATGTTTCTCAGATCCAGGCTTCACTTGAAGATCACTTTAATCAAAAGAATACTTATCCAGACGGCGAGGGCTTGCCGTTAGGAGATGCTGCTACCAGTAGTTGTCTGTCATCCGAAGGATTTAGTGCTAACTGCGATGGTGATTCTGTAGTTTTTATGACCATTGTCCCAGCGTTATATGATAAGGGACTGAAGGATCTAGTTCAATGTGGCGATCCAATGCGCACTGGGTATTGTTACTATCAGATTAGTGACGGGGCAACGTATGCCATTGAGGTTGAGTTTGAGCGCACGGTCGCAGAGCGAGGAATTCAAAAAGGCGTGAACTGTGCCACCCCTTCAGGAATCAGTGCTGGTAGTTGTTCGTTGTAGCATCAAAGACAATTTAAAACATTTACGCCCCCGGGACCGAGTGGTCCGGGGGGCGTTGACGTTGTGGGGAGCCGTGTGAGGCGCGGCTCGGGTTACTCGCCAGTGTGGTGACAGAGCATCCCGAAGTGATTGCTGATGTTGGGAGTTATCTGAATCTGTGGAAGGTCCGAAGTCAGTGCAGCCTCTCCTGAGGTAGAGGAAAAGAGCGTGCCTTCGGACAGGATGTACAGCATGGCTTCGGGTGGGATATCCTCGAAGGACTCCGGAGCCTGGTTGTCCAGCTGTTCGGCATCCACGACCAGCACCGGGGTGCTTCGCTTCAGGATCTGGGTGATGTCGACCAGCATGCCCAGGGTCAGGGCCATAGGCATGGGAAGGATCGACTTCTTCTCATCACCCCAGACCAGGAAGGCCGACTCCACCAACCGAGGTAGTCCATCCTCGATCGGTCGCTGGATGATCTTGCAGACGACCTCTCGGATCGACATGTCCTATCCCTCTTCCGCTGGCATGCGGTAGCACAGGTACTCGCTGAGCAGGGTGCGGGACGTGACCAGGCGCACGGTGATTCCCAGGATGCCCGGGAAGGCGTTGAGGTCGCCCAGCTCCGGATCGTTGGCCAGATCGATCCGCATGTAGCCCAGAGCCCCGATCACGAGACTGTTGAAGAACACCTCGGGCGTGTCCTTGAGGGACACTTCACCGGTGCTGTCGATCCGGGCCACGATCACGCGCTGACCATCACAGTCATGCTGTCGCTCCAGCATGGTGACGATCCGGAGCATCATCGACTGGGTCAGGACGATCGGCTGGTCGAGCAGTGGCTGGCTGTGCTCGTCGTAGAACATGACCTTCTCGCAACCCGGCACGATCTCTGCCTCACTGGCCGTGGGGCAGGGTGCATCCAGGATCCAGCGGATTACTTCTCGGGTGGTCAGGCTGTGCATTGGTGGCTCCTCTTTGGCTCCCAGTTACTTTGTCTTCCGGTCAGTTAACCTACCAAAAGTGAGCTTAAATGTCAAGTTTTATCCCCTTATTTTTACGTGACATTAAGCTCAAAATCAGGTAGAATAGGCCTATATGTTAACGCCTGTTTTAGTATTTTTAATCGGAATTTGTGTAGGAAGTTTTCTGAATGTCCTGGTTTTTCGTACGCATGAGAATCGAGGTTTGATTAAGGGTCGATCAAAATGTCAGAGCTGTGAGATCGCAATCTCGTGGTACGACCTGGTTCCTGTGTTGAGTTTTATTCTGTTACGTCGGCGCTGTCGTTCTTGTAAGAATGTTTTGAGCTGGCAGTATCCTTTGGTTGAGTTAGTGACCGGGTTGATTTTCGCTGGATTATATTTGGTTCACTTTAACGCCCTTACGGGCGTCACTCCCGACCCCGACACCCTGGCGGGTGTCATTCCCTTCATGCGTGACGCGATTTTCACGATCTTCTTGATCGTTCTTTTTGTTTATGACTTGCGATTTCATTTGCTGTTAGATCGATTCACGATACCGGCTATGATCGTGGCTATTTTACTCAATCTCTTTGTCGGAGTGCCGGTGTGGTCCATGTTACTCGGAGCAGTTATCCTCGGTGGGTTCTTTCTCGGACAATATCTGCTCTCGAAAGGACAATGGATTGGAGACGGCGACATTCGCATGGGTGTGGTTATGGGATTGATGCTTGGGCTGCGAGATGGTTTGGTCGCTTTGTTCCTGGCCTACATCATCGGCGCTGCGATTGGAATTTTATTGCTCCTAACCAAGAAAGCTAAGTTCAAGACACAGATTCCGTTTGGGACTTTCCTGGCTGCAGCGACTTTGGTGGCGTTATTGTTTGGTGAGCAGATTGTTGGTTGGTATCTTTCATTATTTTAAGCAATGTAGCGGAAGGCTTTAGCCTTCCATGTCAGCTACAAAATGGAACCCTAAAGGGTTCCGCTACATTATGAAGAAGCAGGAAACAGAGAAAAGAATTCAGAAACTCCGTAAAACGATCCAACGACATCGTTATCTTTATCATGTTCTGGATAAGCAAGAGATTTCTGATGCAGTCTTAGACTCGCTCAAGCACGAGCTTTATCAACTTGAGCAGGAGCATCCTGACCTGATCACTCCAGATTCACCAACTCAGCGTGTCGGCGGTAAGCCATTACCAAAGTTCGAGAAAGTACGACACACGCACCGCATGTTATCTATGGAGGATGTGTTCACTCAGAGCGAGTTTGAGGCTTGGCACGAGCGTTTGCGCAAGCTGATCGGAGGCAATAGTTTTGAAATGTTCTGCATGGTCAAGCTCGATGGGCTGGCTATTGAACTAGTTTATGAAAATGGCGTGCTTGACAGAGCAGCGACACGAGGTGATGGCAAGGTTGGTGAGAACATTACTTCAAATATTAAGACGATCGAGTCCGTACCATTGCGTTTACGAGTTCCGGCTGAAGGCGAGCTTTCCAAGTTTGTTAAAAAACATAAAGGTCATGTAAACTCGAACGAGCTCGAGCGAGTTGTGTCAAAGCAGCAAGGTCGAGTCATTGTCCGCGGTGAAGTTTACTTTCCAGTAAAAGAATTTGAAAAATACAACAAGGCTCAGAAAAAGTCTGGAGGCAAGGAGTTCGCTAACCCGCGTAACGCTGCAGCTGGAACGTTGCGACAACTGGATCCAAAAATCACAGCGCAGCGCAAGCTAGCTTTCTTTGCCTGGGATCTGGTTGAAGATATCGGACAGCAGACACATCATCAGGAGATTGAATTACTCGAGTTGATTGGGTTTAAAACGAATCCAGAGTTTAATCTCACAGACAAAGTGTCTGAAGTTGAGAAGTATTGGAAGAAGATGCAGGCCAAAAAGGAGAGGATGGATTATTGGATTGATGGGACAGTGATCCGAGTTAATCGAAATAAAGATTTTGAGAAACTGGGTGTAGTTGGTAAGACTCCGCGCGGCTTAGTCGCTTGGAAGTTTCCTGAAGAGGAGACTACAACTGTGGTCGAGGACGTGCAGTGGTTTGTCGGGCGCACCGGAGCTTTGACACCAGTCGCGATTGTTAAACCGACTCAGGTAGGAGGCACGACTGTGAAGCATGCTTCGTTGCATAACTTTGATGAGATTGAACGACTTAGTCTGAGGCTCGGAGACACTGTTATTTTAATCAAGGCTGGAGAGATTATTCCTAAGGTCAAGAAAGTTCTCAAAGAACTGCGATCAAAAGGTACTCGAGCGATTAAAGTGCCAAACAAGTGTCCAGTGTGTGATCAGGAAACTGAACGCAAGGGTGGGGAAGTAGCTTATCGATGCACGAATGCTATTTGTCCGGCCAAGGATCGTAATCGAATTTTGCATGCTGCTCGTGCGTTTGAGATCGACGGGCTTGGTGACAAGATCGTTGAACAACTACTGGACGCCGGACTTATCCACAGCGCGTCAGACCTTTTTTCGCTAAAATTAGAGGATTTACTCGAGCTGGATCGATTCGCTGAAATCAGCTCCAAGAAATTAATCGCTGCTATTCAAGCCAAGAAACAGATCCCGCTGGAGAAATTTCTGGTTGCTCTTGGTATCAGACATGTTGGAGAAGAAACAGCGACTGATATCGCTGACCAGTTCGGTTCGTTGGGCAAAGTACTTCAAGCCAAGCCAGAGGATCTTGCGCCGGTTCCTGGAATCGGAACTAAAGTCGCGGAAAGTATTGTTGAGTTCTTCAGAGATCCAACTAACCAGAGTTTAGTTGAACGATACCAAAAATATGGAGTTCGTATTGAGTCGGTACAAAAGGGTCAGCGCAAACCATTGTCTGGAAAGAAGTTTGTTTTCACTGGCAGTATGGACGAGATGTCTCGTGATGAAGGAAAACAAAAAGTTCGCGACCTAGGCGGTCGAGCCAGTGAGTCTGTAAGCAAAGAAACCGACTACGTTGTCGTGAGTGACAAACCAGGATCAAAAGCAAACAAGGCAGAGAAACTGGGTGTAACTATCTTGTCAGAGAAGGAATTCTTGGATATAATTCGGAGGTAGTATGAAATTAAAAGACGAAGAGGTTCGGCACATTGCTGACCTGGCAAAATTAGATCTGACTGACGAAGAAGTTAAGTTGTACGCTAAACAATTAACTTCAGTTTTGGAATACGTTGATCAGTTAAAGAAACTTGACTTGCCAGGTGATGCACCACAAATGGCTCATGCTTTGGGTCTGGAAAATGTGTTACGGGCTGATGAGGTTGAAGGATGTGATGCAGAAACTCGCAAAAAGTTAATCGAAGCTTTTCCAAAACGCAAAGGCGATCTATTAGAGTCTGCCGCCGCTTTAGATCGTTCCGGAGACGTATGAACATAGCTACCGCAACAATTTATGAACTGAAAGAAAAGCTAGAGAGTAAAGAAATCTCTTCAGTTGAGTTAGTGCAAGCGTATTTAGATCGAATCAAGGAACACGACTCAAAGATCCACGCTTTTCTTGAAGTTTTCGATGATGCATTGTTACATGCCAAAGCGATCGACCAAGTTCGCTCCAAAGGCGACAATACTTTAGGACCTTTGGCTGGAATTCCGTTGGCCATTAAAGATAACATTTTGATTCAAGGAAAAATCGCCAGTGCAGGCTCAAAGATTCTTGAAAATCACGTGGCTGGTTACGATGCCACCATCACCGCTCGTCTCCGTGAAGCAGGGGCAGTTTTTCTTGGCCGCACCAATTGCGACACCTTTGCTATGGGTTCTTCTTGCGAGAACTCAGATTTTGGCCCAACTATGAATCCTTGGAACACTAAAATGGTTCCTGGCGGCTCTTCTGGCGGCTCAGCAGCAGCTGTGGCTTCTGGTTTTGCCCCGGCAGCTTTTGGAACCGATACTGGCGGCTCAGTTCGTTTACCTGGTTCTTTGTCTGGAGTGATCGGACTTAAACCAACCTACGGACGAGTCTCGCGCTACGGTCTGGTTGCCCTTGGCTCCAGTCTGGATCAACCAGGTCCGCTAACACGAACTATTGAAGACGCAGCCTTGTTGCTTGAAGTTATTGATGGTGGTGATACCAAAGATGCCACCAGCGCTAATGATACTGACAAAGTAGTTCCTGAACTTTTAGGACAGGACATCAAAGGAATGAAAATTGGTTTACCTAAAGAGTATTTTGCTGAAGGCTTGAATAAGGAGGTTGAGAAGTTGGTTCGCGAAGCAGCAGTATTTTGGGAAAGTAAGGGGGCTGAGTTGGTTGAGGTATCGCTTCCATATACTGAATACGCTATCGCGACTTATTACATGATTATGTGTTCTGAGGCTAGTTCGAACCTGGCTCGTTACGATGGGATTCGTTACGGATTGTCCGAGGAATCTAAGGAACTGGAGAAAGTTTATCAACAGACTCGCGGTAAGGGTTTTGGAGATGAGGCCAAGCGTCGAATCATGTTAGGAACTTACGCCCTGTCGAGTGGGTATTACGATGCTTATTATAAAAAAGCTTTGCAGGTGCGGACACAAATCTACAAAGATTTTGAACAAGTTTTCGAACAGGTCGATTGTATTATGGGTCCTGTTTCACCAACCACTGCTTGGCCGATTGGAGAAAAAGTTGATGATCCTTTGACCATGTATTTAGGTGATATTTATACTATCTCGGTCAATCTGACTGGTCTTCCTGGAATTTCGTTACCGTGTGGTTTTTCAGACGATTTACCGGTTGGTGTTCAACTGGTTGGTAAGGCTTTTGATGAACTTACTCTGTTCCGTTTGGCCAAAGCTTATCAAGCTGAGCATGACTGGCATTTACGTGATCCATTAGCATGATCTCAACGTTTTTCAAACCCAAGATCAAGATTCGATATTTCAGCCAGCTAGTTTTCTGGCTGTTTATTATTTTTGGGCTGTTGTTTCGATTTGATCAGATCGACATCCGGTTGCATGACGATGAGTGGTTTTTGGAGTGGATCATGTACTTGTCCGCCTTTGCCATGCTGGTGCCATGGTTGCTCTCACTAGCATTTTGGAAAATAACTGAGCGCTTGGTTACGTTTGTTGAGATCTTGGCTCTTATTTCCATGGTTATAGCTTGGATCGGCGGATTTGGTCTTTTCCGTTGGGGATTTGGGTACGACTCGTTTGTCCACTTCACAGCCTCAGCCTTGTTGGCAGTGATTCTAGTCGCTCTGGTATATGCTCTGACCCCTAGTCTTCAGACACGACCTTGGGCCGTGATCCTGATTGTGGCAACCTTAACTCTGGTCGGTGGTGTAATTAACGAGCTTTTCGAAATGTTTGGAGATCAGTGGTGGGGAACAGTGATGTATGGCGAAGCCGGTCAGCCACTGGACACAATGATCGATTATTTTTATGACATTGGCGGGGCCTTGACCGGTTCAATTATTGGCGTCCTGTCTCGTGAACGAATTTTGAAACTGTTATGATTCCGTATCTAGAACTACATTCAATCAGTCTTGGACCGGTCACAATCCAGTTCTGGGGCACTATGGTTGCCCTGGGATTTGTTGTAGGAACTTACGCTTCGACTTGGTTCGCTCGCAAGCAAGGACTACAGCCACGGATCCTGTGGGACACACTAGTCTGGGTCATTTTTGGATCAATCATTCTTGGCCGTTTTTTTCATGTTATCTGCTACGACCCAGCTCAGTTCATGTCTGGGCCCTTGAGCCTGTTCGTAATATGGGAAGGCGGCTTTTCTGTTATTGGTGGTTTCCTCGGAGCCTTCTTGTTCGGAGCCTGGTATCTTAGCCGACGCAAAGTCTCGTTCTCAAAATATGCCGAAGCCGGACTGTTCGGTCTTCCGCTCGGGCTCTTTATCGGTCGTATTGGCTGTGCTCTGATCCATGATCACCCAGGAACTGCAACCAACTTTCTACTCGGAGTACAGTATCCTGACGGTATTGTCCGACATGATCACGGGCTGTACTTGTCGGTTAATGGTTTGATTATGTCCTTGATCTTCCTGTTCTTGTACCGTTTTAAGGCTCCGGCCGGAGCTTATGCAACAGTCTTTTTTCTGTGGTACGGGATCACCCGCTTTATCCTTGATTTCTACCGTATCGCAGATATCAGATATCAAGACCTGACCCCAGCCCAATATGCCTCGATCGGTATGGTCCTAATCGGGTTGTATCTGCTATTGCGTTCCCGGTTTAAACGTGCTAATCTAGGATCTCGAAAAGAAAATAATTAAAGCCTATCAATATGGCAGAAAATGAATTTTTTAGCGGTTCACCAAAGACGATGTTCTTTTCAGGATTCGTGGCTGGTGTCGCTATTCTTGCAGTAATCGCAAGTATTTATCTAGCTAATTTAACCACTCAGAATATGAGTGTGCCGGCTGAGGCTGAAGGCGATGCAGTGGTAGTTGAGGATCCAACAGATGTGGATCCAACCCCAAGTTACACTGACGTTCCAGCTGTAACCGCTGACGATCATATTATTGGTAGTGCCGATGCTCCTGTGATCATGATTGAGTACTCTGATGTTCAGTGTCCTTTCTGCGAGCGACATCATCCAAGCATGTTGCAATTGGTTGAGGAGTTTGGTGATGATGTGGCCTGGGTTTATCGTCACTTCCCATTGTCTTTCCATGCTGAAGCTGTACCAGGAGCTGTAGCTGCAGAGTGTGCTAGTGAGCAAGGTCAGTTCTGGGCATTTAACGATGTCTTGATCGCTAATCAGGATGAACTTGGAGATGAGTTTTATGAGCAAACTGCAACGGACCTTGGACTAGATGTTGAAGCCTGGAAGACCTGTTATGCATCAGATAAATATGTGGACGAAATTGCTGCTGAAATGAATGCCGGCGCCGGCGCCGGCGCCAAAGGCACTCCAGCGACCTTTATTAATGGTCAGTTGGTCAGCGGGGCTCTTCCTTACGAGACTTTAAAGGAGATAGTTGAAGGCGAGCTCGAATAGTGATATATTAGATATAGCTTCACCTGCTCGGAACAATTTGGGCTAATATACCTTTGAGCTTGGAACCGCTATCACCGTGGTGATAGCATGTGAGCTCCGCGATGAAGTAATCATCCGATTATATTCAGAGCCAAAAGGTACGGGTAAGTGGAGCACCAAAAAACCACTCTTCATTAAGAAGGTGGTTTTTTGTTTGTGGTTTAAGCTGCGGCTTTGAGTTCGGCAGCTCGATCCTTGATTTCCTGCATGATCGTTGTCAACTCTTCCTTAGAGGCTTCCCGGCTAGCTCGCCAGCGATGGAAGCCTGCACTTTCTGGATCTGGAGCCTGGTGATCAAAACCGATTTCACGCTCGCGTGACACTTCACGCAGTGCTGCTGTTAATGCTTTGACTGTTTTAACATCCTCACTTTCGAACTCGATCCTCTGCTCTCCATTAGGTCCTTCAGAGGTTGTAAGTTCTACCCCGATGTCCGCATCTCTACGTTCGCGGGCCTCATCCAGTGAAGCCACAATAGATTCGTCAGCATCTACTGGTCGTGACATTTCACTAGAAAATTCTCCTTCAGCGTTTCCTTTTGCCATATTTTTTAATTAAATAAGACTAACCCAATCATAGTTAGGATGACGATGATCACCATCCAGCCGATGATAAAGGCCAGAAGCTTAAGTGCTTCTTGTTTTTTATTATTCATATATAAGATGACTGGTCGGCCAAAAACTAAGAAACTGGTAATCGCGGCTGACAGAACAAAGAGCATCAGCATCAGGGCTGGAGCTAAGAAACTTACCATTTCTCCAAACCAATTTTCAGCGTTCATCATGAACCAGGAGAGCAAGGTGACATACAAAGCTACTCCGAGCGCATGCAAAAGTCCGTGTAGGACAAGTTTTGAATTTTTCATAAAATTTTTATGATGAAGTAGTTATGTCTTCGAGTTTTTCTAATAGCCAGTCCGCTCTTTCTTGACTTTCTCCACTAGTTGTCTGATCACGTAACGTTCGGGACGCCAGAATTAGTTTTTCCACCGGTTCAACGGGTAGATCGATAACCTCAGCTAAATTACGTTCACTGGCAACTAAACTACCTAACATGGCTAGCCAACCACTATTATCAACAATTTGTGGTTTTTCTTTTAGTTGTCTGACAGCACCCTGTGCTGTTTCCTCTGGAATTAGAGTAATAATTTCTTTGTATGCAGCCCGGAAATCAGTATATGCTTGCTCGGCTACTGCTTCTGGCCGCGAACCTGTGTCTGACATATTATTCTATTTGGCGGTGGGAATGGGATTCGAACCCATGGTACCTTTCGATACACACGCTTTCCAAGCGTGCTCCTTAAGCCACTCGGACATCCCACCAAATTAATATCAATAGGCTCAGTTTAGCTTAGATCTTCATGAAGATCAAGTTGTGTTATAATATTCAAGTACGAAACATATTACTGTATTCCTGGTAGAATTATAGTATGGTTAAAATAAAAATATTGGTTCTGTTACTCGCTGTCGTTCTGTTTAGTGCTTGGGGCTGTCAGGAAAAAAATACGGAAGATGTAGTGGTGATTAATATTGGTGAGATAGATACTCAGGATTCTGAGATTTTACCACTTTTAGGAGTAATTTCTGGACCAATTTTACCTCACATGTCTGAGGCACCAGATTTAACCGAACATTATCAAGATATCGGGGTTAACAGTGTGAGGAATAATGCCTACCTGGATGATAGACTAGATATTGAACAGATATTTGATTGCCAGGGAAATACTTATCCCTCTTGGGAGGGTTGCGACGCTGAGAATGAAGAGAACTATTATTGGAGGGGCAGTGATGAGCTTTTTCAAAAAATTATAAGCGGTGGTTTTGAGCCTTTTCTAAGATTAGGTGGAGAGATTTATAATGAGGAAGAAGAGCATGATTTTAAAGGTCCACAAAATGAAATCCAGGAGGATAATTGGATAATTGCTGCTAAGAAGATGGTAGAAAGATACGGGGACCATGTTGAATATTTGAACATCTGGACCGAGTGGCCAACACCAGACTTTTGGGACAGAAGTGATGATGAATTTATTGCTTTTTGGACAAAGGCCTATCAGGCTTTGAAGGCAGAGTATCCAGAACTTAAAATCGGAGGACCGGGATTTGTGGCTGGGACGAGTTTTCAGGTGGCTGAGGGAGAAGCAGGAAGCGCCAAAAGATTTTTAAAACATTTATATATCAACCAGGTTGTACCTGACTGGATTGGTTGGCACCTATTTAGTAATGACCCGTATTTTTATCAAGATGTGGCTCAGGCCTATCGCGACTTACTTCGCGGTGAAGGGATGTATTCAGATGTTCCTTGGGCTGGCACTGGTTTTTTTGATGATGTGGAGGTAATTGTTGATGCTTACGGATTTTCCAGTTCAGAGAAGGTTGACGGTGAATTGGTTTGGTTGTCAGCAGAAAACAGGGATGAACTATATAATGGAGAACAAGGGGCTGCAGTTTTGACCGCCTGTTGGATTGCTTTGCAGGAAGCTGACATCACTCGAGCCTATTATTATCGAGGGAATGATGTCGAATCTGATCCTGAGGGGATTAGTGCTGCTGGTGGTCCAGGATTATTTTACGGAAATCCAGAGGGAACTTATAAACCAACTGCCCATGCTTTTGCTCTATGGGCCAAGATGGCCAACGAGTATCCTGTCATGTTAAGCACCCAGATATCGGAACAGGGTTTATGGGTTTTGACTGGGGAAAATGATGACGGAGAGATAGCACTGTTGATTTCTAATCCTGGCGAGGAAAATATTGATTATGAAGTGAGTGGGAAAATTACTAAAGAATTTAACGGTTCTATCAGCGCGGGCACAGTGCAGATGGTGCTACTTGAGTATAATTAACCCCTATTATTTATGGAGCTTTTAGGTTTTATTTTAGATGTTGTTGGCAAAGTCTTGATTGCTTATACAGCCATTGCTGTTCATCATCGCTTTCTGAAAGAACATAAAGTTGATGCAGCAGTGTTTAAAACTATGCGACGTGAGCAATTGATCGGAGTGATCGGAGTTATTTTGATTCTAATTGGCTTTTGTTTACAATTACCGTTCAAGTTATGAAAATGGTAGTAAAAGGTGAGTTGCCAGACACTCATCACAACATTATGCGTAAAGTCGGTTATGGTCAGGTGATTGACCCACGAGCGCGAGAGATTAGTTATCAGCGTCGCTTAGGTTCTGGCCGTTATCCACGCTTTCATGTTTATCTCGGAGGTACCAGTAACGAGATGGTGATCAAAATTCACATTGACCAGAAAAAAGCAAGCTACAAAGGGCACAATGCTCACTCCGGAGAATATGAAGGGCCATTACTGGAAGAAGAGTTAAAACGAATTCAGGCTGAGATCTCAAGACTGGCATAACAAAACAAGATCCTAAAAAGATCTTGTTTTTAATTCTGGCTAAATAAACCCAAGTAGCTTTCCTAGGAACAGCAGATAAGTCAAAACAAGTAGCATCCCTTCGACCAGTGTAAGTTTTTTGTCCACGAGGATTAACCATTGAACAATAGTTACTCCAATCAGGAACGGTAGCAGCAAAGTAATCATGATGGAGTCGATAGTCAAAGTGTCGATAAAGCCAGCAGCACCAAAGATAAACAGAATGTCAAAAATATTTGAACCCATGATGTCACCAATGATCATGTCGTATTTCTTTTTGCGAGCTGCAGATACAGCAACCATGATTTCTGGTAAAGACGTACCAACAGCCAGGACAGATGCGGCCACAACAGAAGTTCCTAGTCCAAAGAACGTGGCCATCTCAATCACAGCGTCAACAGTAAACTTAGAAGCTACAAAAACCACCAACAGACTAGCGACTAGTAATAGAGGGATTTTGAAGTGGAATTTTTCTCGAGGAACTTCTTCTAGTTCCTGAGTATGTCGTTTGTGAATGTCAGCGGTGTAAACCAGGTAAACAAGATAACCTAACATCATGATTATTGCTTCGGCCATAGTGAACTGACCGTCGATCAAAGTAATGATGGCTAGTAGGATCGCAGTAACAAAAATTGGCATGTCATTGGAAATCAGATCCCAGTTGAATTTGATTTTTCCTCGAACAGCAATAGCTGCAATTCCCAAACCTAAAAGAATGTTGGCAATGACCGTACCCAAGACGTTACCAGCCACCATTTCGGTTTCACCTTTGAACACACTGGCGATTGAAGTTGACAGCTCAGGCAGGGAAGTTCCAATAGCTACAATAACTAAACCAACGATAAAAGTCGGCATACGGATGATTTTTCCTAATCGTTCCGCATACTCAGTGAAGTAGTCAGCGCCCTTGACTAAAAAGAAGACGCTGACAACAAAAATCAGTAACCAAACAAACATGTTTTGCAATTTTCAGTTTAATTGCTACTATTGTATCACATTATGGAACCTAAAGAGGAAATACGACAACGGATTGATGTTGCTGACTTAGTTGGCGAGTATTTGAATTTAAAGCCTGCTGGAGCCGGCTCTTTTAAGGCTAATTGTCCGTTTCATCAAGAGAAAACACCTTCATTTTATGTTTCTAAGGAAAAGCAGATTTGGCACTGTTTTGGCTGCGATGAGGGTGGGGACATCTTTAGTTTTGTGATGCAGATTGAAAACGTTGATTTTCCTGAAGCTTTGCGGATCTTAGGTAAAAAGGCTGGGGTGGAGATTACTCGTTTTGTTTCCAGTGACACAAACGAACGCCAGCGTTTGATCGCTATGCATGATCTAGTGGCTAAATTTTATCGCAAGGTGTTATTGGACTCGACTCAGGCCGTTGGAGCCCGATCTTACGTTGATGGTCGGGGGATCGACAAGGATCTGGCGGATAAATTCATGCTCGGTTTTGCTCCTGATGCTTGGGATACCTTAGTTCAGTTCTTGTCCAAGCGTGGCTATTCACCAACAGAAATGGAGCGTGGCGGTTTGGTTCAGCGTAAAAAATCCGGAGTTGGTTTCATTGACAAGTTTCGCAATCGAATCATGGTTCCGTTGTCTGACCATCACTCTAACGTTGTTGGATTCACTGGACGGATTATGAAAAAAGATGGCGAGGACCAAGGACCAAAGTACATGAACTCGCCAGAAACATTGATTTATAAAAAAAGTGAATTATTATACGGTCTTGATCTGGCTAAGGCTGCGATTAAGCAAAACGGTGCAGTGATTGTGGTTGAAGGCAATCTTGATGTTGTGGCTTCACACAAGGCTGGAGTTGCCAACGTGGTCGCGAGTTCTGGAACTGCTTTGACCGAGGCCCAGGTGGATCTGCTTCGTCGATACACTGACACGATTGTTTTTTCTTTTGATCAAGACGCAGCTGGATTTGAAGCAGCCAAGCGTGGTATACGATTAGCTCAAAGCAAAGACCTGGACGTTAAAGTCGTGATCCTGCCTCCAGAAGCTGGGAAGGATCCTGACGATGCGATTCAAAAGGACCCTAAACTTTGGATCGATGCAGTAGCAAACCCAATTCCGATCATGGAGTATTACTTTACGCAAGCGATCAAAAACAAGGATATGAATCAAGTCGATGATAAACGAATGGTAGGTAAGTTTTTGGTTCCTGAGATTGCAGCTATCGCAGATCCAATTGAACAAGAGCATTGGCTACAAAAGCTATCTGATCTGTTGCGGGTTGAGATTGATATTTTGCGAGGGATGATTGTAAAGATTAAAGGGTCTGCTCGACTCTCCCCCCTTTCGAAGGGGGGATCAAAGGGGGGTTCTGTGCAGACACAGACTCGAAAGCGGACACGCGGAGATCAGGCTGTGGTCGCTGTTTTAGGTCTATTTTTACAGGTTCCAGAACTTAGAGAACAGATTGTGGATAAGCTTAAAATTGAGCAAATTGGTCTGGATGACCTAAAAAGACTTTACAATGAGCTAAATTTAGCTTATACTTCATTTGATAAAACTTCTGTACAAAAATCATTTTTTGCGAAACTGCGCGAAAAATTTACCCAAGATGAGGAGCTAAATAATATTACAAGGCTCCTTGATGAGATTGCTCTCCAGGGTGAACAACTTGCTGCAGACAATTCGCATGACAAGGTACAGGAACAACTGAACGAGTTTTTACAAGTTATTGTGAAAGCGGGGCAAGATCATCGGAGGAAAGAGCTTGAGTCCGCTATTCGTCAAGCTGAAGAGCAAGGCGACAAAGAACTCGTGACTAAACTACTTGAGGAATTTAATCAGCTTCGTTAAAGAACTTGTCTTGATAAGTTCTATTTTGAGTTATGCCAGCAAAAAAGAAAACTACGACCAAAAAGAAAGTGACTCCGAAAAAGAAAGTACCAGCGAAGAAAAAGGTGACTAAGAAGGTTGTTAAGAAAAAGGTTGTTAAAAAGAAAGCTGCTCCAAAGAAAAAGGTGGTGGCAAAAAAGAAAAAGGCTCCAGCAAAGAAGAAGCCAGTTAAACGCACTCGTCGACCTAAAGTACCACCTCCATCAGATGAGGTGATTGAGGCTTTGGTTAAAAAAGGTGAGCTGCGCGGTTTTGTTACTGAGAACGAAGTTATTTATACTTTTTCCGAAGTTGAGGAATACCTGGCCGTGTACGAAGCATTCTTAGAGGAACTTGACCGTGTTGGAGTGCATTTGATTGAAATGAAAGAAGGGATTCTTGGTGGATCTTCTGATCGGGATGGGGCTATGGATAAGATTCGTGTTAGTGTTGATGCAAAGAAGGTTGATTTGTCAGATATCACCCAGGACTCGATTCAGATGTATTTGCGTGAGATCGGAAAGATTCCGTTGTTAACTGCAGAAGAGGAGGTGGCGCTGGCTAAGCGTAAAGAACGTAATGAAAAAGAGGCCGAGCGCCGTCTGATTGAAGCTAACCTGCGTTTGGTTGTATCAATTGCTAAGAAATTCGTAGGTAAACAGCTGTCTCTATTGGACCTGATTCAAGAGGGGAATATTGGTCTGTTCCGGGCGGTTAAAAAGTTTGACTATCAAAAAGGATATAAGTTTTCGACTTATGCTACTTGGTGGATTCGTCAGGCAATTACGCGAGCTTTGGCTGACCAATCGCGTACGATCCGTATCCCAGTGCACATGGTGGAAACAATTAATCGTTTCCAACAAACTGAACGGCGTTTGATTCAGGACCTTGGTCGTGAGCCTTTGCCAGAAGAGATTGCAGCGGAAATGGATGAAGCAGTGGATCGTGTTCGACATATCATGAAGATCTCTCAGGACACAGTGTCGCTTGAGACTTCAGTTGGTGAAGATGATGAGGATTCAAAGCTTGAGGACTTTATTGAGGACGTGAAGAATATTAGTCCTGAGAAAGCAGCGGCACGTGAGCTACTCCGAGATTATGTCCGCGAGTCCATGGAAGACCTGTCACCACGTGAGCAAAAGATTCTTGAAATGCGATTCGGTCTCACTGATGGTGTCTCGCATACGCTGGAAGAGGTTGGTAAAGAGTTCGACGTTACCCGCGAGCGCATCCGA
>CAYZPO010000015.1:0-21142 GCA_964480695.1 uncultured Gammaproteobacteria bacterium
GTCAACGGAAATAATCTCAAAACTAAACGGCCGATGCTCCTTACCTTCGATCCACTTTTCTTTAAAATTAGGATTAATCGCAGCAATCGTACAAGCAGCAAAAATGTTTTCCACAGCCTTGGGAGACTGTTCTGAATCTCGCGGCACATCAATGGCCAACAAAATAGTCCGTTGTTTAGTATGCCAATGAATCTGCCGCCGATCCTTCCATACCTCAAAAAGCCCAGCCATCAGCACCATAACGATCGGAACCCAACCCAAATAAATGAGCATGTCCATAATAACATCCTCTAAAGGCTGGCTGAGAAACTCAGTTAAAAAACCACCTCCTGGGCTACTCACGAAGTCATTTTTTACAGAATCAAAAAATGCCATATGTATGCCTTATTATATCAAAAAAATAAGAAACTAAGAAACTAAAAAAATAAGCTCTTCGCTTATTTTCTTAGTTTCTTATTTTTTTATTTTCTTATCCCCCACCGCTCCCAAGCCACCAGCAACGGAGAGGCCAGGAAGATTGAAGAATAAGTTCCGCTGATGATACCGATAATCAAGGCTAAAGCAAAGTGCTGGATAGTTTCACCACCGAATAAAAATACCGCAACTAAGGCCAAAAGTGTGGTCATTGAAGTATTGACTGAACGAGTCAATGTCTGGTTAACACTGCGATTAACTATGCTTGGAAATGATTCGCCTGAGTCTAATGTAGACAGATTCTCACGAGTGCGATCAAAAACCACAATTGAATCATTAATTGAATAACCAAGAATTGTTAACAAGGCTGCTACAAAAGCAGTGTCGATTTGATAACCAACAAAATGACCAAGCAAGGCAAAAACACCGATCGGGATAATTAGATCATGCATGGCTGCGATAATCGTTAGCACACCGTACTTCCAAGAAGCCACCGGTTCTGAAACTTTGCGGAAAGCCCAAGCAATATAAAGCAGGATCAAAATCAAAGCCACTCCGATGGCCCATAAGGCTTTAGAACGCATCTCTTGTCCGATCACTGGACCAATCATATCAAAACGCAACTCTTCCACTTCACCGTAATGCTCTCCTAGACCAGCCAAAAGTTCTTGATGTTGTGTTTCTTCCAAAGTTTCTAAACGAATAATATAGTCTTCCCCACTAGGCTGCACTCGAGCCGTGTCATAACCGTTGGCTGAAATTACTGAGCGCAGTTCGTCAACATTAGTTTCAGAAGCAATCTGAACCTCCATCAAACTTCCACCAGTAAAGTCAATACCGAAATTTAAACCAAGAGTCAGAACACAAATAATACTAACCACGATCAAAACCCCAGAAATTCCGAACCAAGTTTTACGTTTTCCAATAATGTTCATATTATTCAGACTTTCGTTTTACTCCATAAAGCCAAAGCTTCTGTGACCAGCTCCAACCAGAAATCAATCGCAACCAAACGCGGGTAACTGTAATTGCTGTGAACATACTTAACAAAATACCAAGTGACAGGGTCAAAGCGAATCCTTTGATAAAGCTAGTACTAAACCAGAACAACACCGCGGCCGCGATCAAGGTTGTGATATTACCATCACGGATCGAGGTCCAAGCTCGTTTAAATCCTTCATCAATCGCTCCCAAAATATCACGTCCGGATTTCAATTCTTCTCGGAATCGTTCAAAAATCAGAACATTGGCGTCTACAGCAATACCTAGCGACAGAATGAATCCTGCGATTCCAGCTAAAGTAATGGTCACATCTAGTGCTTTATATAGTGCCAAGTTAAATACAGCATACATAATCAAAGCCCCCACAGCGAACAGTCCAGCCAGTCGATAGTAAGCAATCATATACAAAGCCACAAAAGCAAATCCAATCAAAGCTGCCATAATACTTTTTTCCAATGAAATCTGACCCAAGGTCGGACCAACGGTTTGTTGACTCATTAAATTCAACGGCACTGGCAAAGCACCGGCATTAAGTCGCTGAGCCAATAGTTTGGCTTCCTCAATGGTAAACGATCCAGTAATCACAGCTGAACCACCGTAAATCGCTGACTGTACAGTTGGAACAGAGATTGCTTCTCCATCCAAGAAAATTGCCAAAGGTTCTCCAATCAAACGCTCAGTTAGTTCGCCGAACATTTTGTCGCCCTCGCTATTAAACGTAATTGACACGTACGGCATGCCGCTGGTTTGATCAAACTCAACGTTAGCGCGAGTTAGATGACGTCCTGATAACTCTGTATTTTTCCACGGTGAAGCCGGTGGAACCAGGTCAGTCATTACGGTCCATGGCATTAACACTCGAGACAAACTATAAAGTGTGGTAGCTTGAGCGTCTCGCTTGTAAATCAAGTGATATCCAAAGTCAGTTTCAACAATGTCTGAAATCTCTCCGACTTCAAGTGCTGCTGCTGCCAGTTCAAACGATGGGAAAGTAACTCCAGGAGCAACCCAGTCCAGATCACCGCCGTTACCGATACCAGAAGGATCTTCAGTGTTAGTGTCGGCCAACTCAGCAAAATTATCCGGAGTAGCCTGATCCTTTAGATTACTGATCTGAATCGTAGCTTCCAAAGCACTGCGATCACTTTCACAGCCCAACTTACCTTCATAACAGATCAAAATATGTGAGAGCAACATCTCTTCGCTTTCTGTTGTACTGTCAAAACGAACGATATTTGTTCCCTCATCATTCTCAACTAAATTCGGAATAACCCGGGCTTCCCAAGACCAAGAATCAACTGCTTCCACTAAAGAACCGTAAACAGCGTGATCAACTGAGGCTGGTCCCAAAGTCTCCCAGGTCATCTCATCTCCATTCAAAGCCTGGTTCAAAATTGCTTGCGCTGCAACCTGCTCTTCAGCATTGATCTCAGCTAACTGAGCCACTTCTTCTTCAGTCGGATCACGGTCTAACTCGTAAGAGGCTTCTTTAAATTCCAGAATCGGAGTTTCTCCAATCAGATTAATTGCTTCATTCACATCTAACACTCCGGCCAGTTCGATAATCACACGATAAGATCCACCCGTGGTTGTGGTCTGGACTACAGGCTCGGAAACCCCAAAAGCATTAACTCGGCGCTCAATCACGTCCTTAACTCCGGCCAAAGCATCCAGCTCGCCCCCACTTTCCACTTCTGACATATCAGCTTCATAAACCAGGTGCGTTCCGCCCTGTAGATCAAGCCCAAGACGAAAAGGATCAGACCAGGAATCTGTGGATAGTCCGACCTTAGCTAAAGCTTGCGGAAAAGCCAGGCCCAACGCTAAAACAAAAATAACCGCTGTAATAACCACGGTTAAATAAGTTCGAGCACGGCTGGTGCGAACCGGTTGAGCGTATTTACTAGTCGGAACTCGGTGATACTTCATATAACGCCAGGCATTGTACTGGATCATAATAAATATAGCAAGTAGCACACAGGTTAGGTCATTGACGGTGGTTCTGACTTTTTGTAGACTACGAGCGCGGGTTCTCAGGAGACTGGTCTTTGGTCCTTTTCGGGCGTCCCCCATGGCAGGACGACCCCAACAGGTCCTATTCTCATGCCGGAGCTGAACAGCCCCACAAAGGCTGAGCAGTGAGGACGGACGCTAAAGCCGGCAATGTCCTGCTTGACGCGACAGGGTGTTCTACACCTTTCCCCGACGACCGAGCCCGGTCCCTGGGAGCCCGCACCCTACGTACTTCAGGAGCCGTTTCACGGCTCCTGCTTCTTTTTGTCTTGACATATCACTAACTAGTGTCGTATCTTGACTAAAAGAGCTGTATGTGGCATAATTTCGCCTCGTGCATGAAGTGCGAGAAGTGGAAGCGGAGGTAGAATGCGACACTTGAGACTCCCAGAAGGAACTCAGGTCCTGGCCTTTCCTGGGGCCATGGGCCACGAGACTCCCGAGGCCGCTCATCTGTACTTCGGCCTGATGGCCAAGTGGTTCGCTGAGCTCGGAGCTGCCAGCTTCGACCCGGTGATCTACAGTGGCGACACGCTGGAAGAGCAGGTTCAGACCGCTTCGGTCTACGTCACCGAGCTAGAACTGAACCCAGTGGCCCCGCTCCTGCTGATCCCGTACTCGCAGGGCGGACACATCATGCGGCTGATGATGGACATGTTCGAGCGGCAGGGGTTCTTCCGGATCCCGGACAACGTCTCCTGCCTGGCCTGTGCCATTTTCCCGCGCACCGGCATGCCGCTCAAGGCCCTAGTCAGTGGTACCCGGGCCGTCCCCTGGCCGTACCTCGACGCCTTGCAACGGTACTACCTGTACAGCGATCAGAAGGCTCGAGTTACCTGCCGGGCTACCAGCGAGGTCGAGGCGTTCTTCTTCAACCACCCACATGAAGAGAATCTGGATCGGCTCGTGGCCAAACTCCAGACTCAACTGCACGGCGAGCCGATCCGGGCAGTGATGCAGCTGGGTATGCCTGGCCGCACCCTGGTCGTACCTGCGATTCCACAGGGGATCCGAACTGTGGCCGTGTTCCCCACGGCTGACGTGGTCTGTCACAACGTTCGCTTCCCGGACGAAGACCACATCCACCGCGTCACGATCGAGTCTGGCCACGGCTTCCTGATGCTGGAAGACGCGCTGGGTCACGTTCTCGAACACGCCATCCCGCTCCTTTACCCCGAGCTTCACGCGCTGGCCTGCAGTGCTTCCTAGCTCAACTCCCCCCAACGCAAAGCCCGCCGACCGTCCCTGGTCCGCGGGTTTTCTGCTTTTTTCGGGTTTCGTGCTTCGAATTTCGGATTTACTAAAAGATTGATCTCTCTCTTGACTTCTTCACAAACTTCATTGCTTCCTCAGCTGTCTCGCACACGTGAAAAAGCTTGCGATCAGCTTTAGCAATCGTTCCCTCTTTGATAAACCGATCAACCTGTTCTAGCATTGGCGCCCAAAAATCAGCTCCCATCAAACACACTGGCACTGGCTGTGCCTTTTCTGTTTGAATCAAAGTGATCATTTCAAAAAACTCATCACAGGTTCCAAATCCTCCAGGGAAAAAGACATAAGCCTGAGCCGAGGCAGCTAACATCACCTTACGTGTAAAGAAATAATTAAATCCTTTGGCGTGCGTGACGTACTTATTCACTCGCTGTTCAGCAGGTAACTGAATATTAATCCCAATTGATTTATTCGGATCAACTTCATACGCCCCGCGATTGGCCGCCTCCATGATCCCAGGACCCCCGCCTGTGATAACCGAATATCCACTCTTGGCTAAGAGTTTACCTAGCTTACGAGACTCCTTGTACCATTTGTTGCGCGACTTCAATCGAGCCGATCCAAAAACTGTGACCTCTTTTTTATATTCTGATAAAAACTGGAATCCTTCGACAAACTCAGACATGATGCGAAAGATGCGCCAGGTAATATCTGACATCTTATGAATCTCGATCTCGTCCTCTTCAGGATGAGATGGAATCCGATGATTTGTTCCGTTAACTATTTTCATACTTGGTTATTATACTACTCCACTCGTTCTTGGACAAACTGCTCTAAGGCATCAACAATGGTGTAGAACTGTTCGCGATACTCCGCTTTAGGATAACTACCTTCACGAGCGTCTTTGTTATATACAGTTCCTCCAAGATTCAGATCAAGAGCATAGCCATCTGCATCAAAAACTGACTCTTCAATGATCTCAATCTCAGTAAAATTATTATCAAGAAATAACTGGTAAACTTCATCTAACTCTGTATCAACCAAACGAACAAACTGTGATTCACGTGCTGGGTCAGCGTAGTTCACAACTAACCCACCACGAGAAATAGCAAAACTATGGCCCTGATTGATCCGCTGAGCATCGTAGAATAGGTTCACCACCATGTCGTCCGGACGTTCACTAGACAATGGGCCGAGCTCGTTCTCTGTCTGACCAGATGATGTTCCCTCAGACAAACCACCATCAGTCTCAGTATCCGAATAACTCTGGATTAACAAAATGATCAGTACCAACAGAACAACAACAGCAATGATAATCCAATAACTTTTTTTCATATTACTCAGCCTGCTCAGCGGCCATTTTATTTTCCACCCAAACTTCGATCGCTTCGGCCATGGCGTCATAACGAGCTTGATCTGCTTCAATGACGTAGTCGCCACCAGTAGCACTTTTATCAATTACTTCTTCTGGACTGAATTCTACTCGGATCCCCACCCCACCTTTGTCAGCTGCAAAATCATCGACAATTTGCATGGTGTCGAGCTCATAGTCAAGTAAAATCTGATACACTTCGTTGAATTCCTCATCACTCAACTCATAAACCTGAATTTCCCAAGGATCAATTCGTTCCTGAATCACCACCTCAAGCTCGCCATCAGAAAAAGTGTACATGTAAAAACCGCCGGTGAATCCCCAGTCATAACTGTACTGGATCACTGTACCTTCAGGGGCCACTTCTGGTAACTCGATCATGTCAGCTGAAGGAACTTTAATTTGTCCGAGAATAAAAAATCCACCCACGATCACGACTAATAAAATTATGAGCGAAACAATGTGCTGCTTCATATGTTTTTGTTTAAATATTTTTTCACGTAATCAAAATGTTTTGGTACACACGAGTGTGTTGGCTCCGGAAACTCGTCTGGAGCGAACCAGCCAATCTCATCAATCTTTTCCGGATCACCATTCTGCACTTGATCAGAATCAACTTCAACCAGATGAATAATAGCCACCCAATGCGTTGGTGTTCCGTTATTGTCTCGAAGGACATTAATGATACGAACCTGCTCCACTTATGTTGCTTCAACCCCCGATTCCTCCCCACTTTCCCTACACACAGCTTGCTCAAAAGTTTCTCCATGCTCCATAGATCCTCCACCACAATCCCATCGTCCCTGCTCATCACGACATTTTTCAGATCGTTTATGTAATAAAAAACGACCATTACCGTCGTGACAGAAAAAGACACAGGTTACACCAATATAGTCCTCTCCTCGTTTAAGTCCATGAGTTTTGCACTTCTCATCAGCCATATTGAGCTTATTGTACCTTGTGAGAAGCTGATTGACAAATCGAACTAAGAAGGTCTAAGATGGGGGTTGAGAGGAGGACGCACTCATGTGTTCACGTCAACAAGGTTCCGACGGAGCCGATCGCCCATCATCTGCCACGGACCACGCTGACCGAAAGGCCAGCGACAACGTCGGTGACCATGACACATCGACCCGGCCGGAACAGTCCGGTGGTGAGAGCTCGGACTCTCAGCAGGCCAAGCCACCGGCCAAGAAGCCGGCCGGGACAACGCTCTCGACTATCGAGCGGCTGCACAGTCGTGGTCAGCGTCCGGCCAACCCGCCGTACCACGTCTAAACTACCGGGGCCACAACTGAGTTCCTTCCGTCCTCCTGACTCGTACTCACGCCGACCGCTGCGCTTTCTCGCGCCCGGTCGGCTTCTCCATTTAAGAAACCAAAAACCCGAGCCGCAAGGCTCGAGTTTTTTTGTCTAATTTTGACAAGCTTACGCGTGTCATTCCTCGAATAACGCCCTTACGGGCGTCACTCCCGACACGACCTACGCGCCGCAACACTTCTTATATTTCTTCTCTGAACCACAAGGGCAGGGTTCGTTGCGACCTACTTTGACCGACTTCTTAGCAGAACCCCCCTCCTGTCCCCCCTTGGAAAGGGGGGAGGACTCGCTACCTCCTTTATTCGCTCCCTGGAAAATTATACCAGCACGTTCGAAAATACCCTTCCCTAGCTCAGCCGCTTTCTTAGCTTGTCCGACATTTACAGAGTACTTAAAGAAATTATTTACAACCTCTTGGTTTATCGCACCTTGCAGTTCATTGAACATGCCGTAGGCTTCTTTTTTATATTCAATCAAAGGATCGCGCTGACCGTATCCGCGCAAACCAATACTAGTACGCAGCGCAGTCATGTTGTCAAGATGATCTACCCAAAGCGAGTCAACAGAACGGAGCAGAACTGAGCGTTCTACATTCTTCAGCTCCTGACGATCATCAAACAATTCCTCAAGCTTCTGATAAGCCACGCCCACGAACTCCATAAACTTCTCAATAATCTGCGTGCGGATCTCAGCTAAATGCATTTTGTCTCGTGCAGCCTGATCGAGCAACTTCTTAATCTCATCTTTCTGAACTTCGTCCATTGGAATAATCGAACCAGCAACCTCGAGGATCTCCTTAGTATCAAAATCGCCTTCACCTGTATGGAAGAACACGACAGACTCGATCTCATCTTTAGTCATTTCTAAAATCTCATCTGCCAGTGAACGCACATCATCCAAAGCAACCTTTTCAAGTAAACCACGACGGAACTTGTAAATCACTTCCCGATGTTTATTCAAAACATCATCATACTCCAACACATGTTTACGCATGTCAAAGTGATGACCCTCAACTCGTGTCTGAGATTTCTCGATCGACCCAGTAACCATCTTGTTCTCAATCGGCATATCTTCAGGAACACCGATGCGCTCCATTAAGCCTTTCACGCGGTCAGAAGCAAAGATGCGCATCAGGTCGTCATCCATAGAAACAAAAAATTGCGTTGTTCCAGGATCACCCTGACGAGCAGAACGTCCACGCAGCTGATTGTCGATTCGACGAGACTCATGCCTTTCTGTTCCGAGCACGAACAAGCCACCCATATCTAAAATCTTTTTCTCTTGCTCTTCATTTTTAGGAATCCCTCCAAGTTTAATATCAACTCCACGACCAGCCATATTCGTCGCAACCGTAACCGCCCCCATCACACCAGCCTGAGCTACAAACTCAGCTTCTTTCTCATGATTCTTGGCATTGAGCAAATTGTGTTGAATACCTTCACGAGACAACATTTCAGACAGCATCTGGTTTTTATCAATCGAAGCTGTACCAACTAGAACTGGCTGACCAGACTCCTGCAACTCCTTGACTCGCTGGACAACAGCCTTAAATTTCCCAATCTCAGAACTATAAACTCGATCTGGAATGTCACGTCGCTGGTCCGGTTTATTGGTTGGGATCTGAGTCACCTCAAGATCATAAATTTTTGAAAACTCCTCAGCCTCAGTCGCGGCCGTACCAGTCATACCAGCCAACTTACCGTACATGCGGAAATAATTTTGGAAAGTAATCGTGGCCATGGTGCGCGACTCGCGCTTGATCTCTACTTTTTCTTTAGCTTCAATCGCTTGGTGCAAACCTTCAGAATATCGTCGTCCTTCCATCATCCGTCCTGTAAACTCATCAACGATAATGATCTCATCATTCTTAACCACGTAATCTTTGTCTTTTTTAAACAACACTTCTGCCCGCAAAGCCTGTTCAATATGATGAACCATCTGGATTCCACCTTCGACATACAAATTTTCAACATTCAACGCCTTTTCTAGCTTGTCGATCCCGGCCTGCGTCAAAGTCGAGGTCCGCATCTTTTCGTCAATATTGTAATCCTCATCCTCAGACAATGTTCGAACCAATTGCGCGTAGCGATAATACTGATCTGAAGCTTTGTCATCTGGGGCCGAAATAATCAACGGTGTTCGCGCTTCGTCAATCAAAATTGAGTCAACCTCATCCACGATCGTGTAGTGCAATTCTTGACGTTGCGCCATCTGATCAAACGAACTAACCATGTTGTCGCGCAAGTAATCAAAACCGAACTCGTTGTTCGTACCGTAAGTAATATCTGTTTCGTACGCTTCTTGACGAGACACTGGACGCAAGTAGTCCATCTCGACTTTAAAGACCCCTAGTTCATCACGTTCCTTATCCACTTTTTGCTCTTCAGCCGAACCTTCTTCAAGTTTGTAGTCTGGATCATACACGTAACCACTTTCGTGCTGAATACAACCAGTAGACAAACCAAGCGCATGATAGATCTGACCCATCCACACAGCGTCACGCTTGGCCAAATAATCGTTCACGGTCACAACGTGAACCCCTTTGCCTGATAACGCATTCAGATAAACCGGCGCAGTCGCAGTCAAAGTTTTACCTTCACCGGTGCGCATCTCAGCAATGTTCCCGCGGTGCAATGTAACCCCACCCATAATCTGCACGTCATAATGTCGCTGTCCCAGGGTGCGCTTTGAAGTTTCTCGAACAACCGCAAAAGCTTCGGACATCAGTTTATCCTCAGTCTCGCCTTCTGTCAGGCGCTTCTTAAATTCATCCGTTTTCGCTCGAAGCTGTTCGTCAGTCAGTTTCTGAACCTCAGGCTCAAGCGCGTTAACCTCTTTGACCCGTTGGCTTAACTCAGCCAAAACCTTCTTATTCGGGTCACCAAAAATTTTCTCTAAAATTTGTGCCATAAGCTTAAATAATGATCCTAGTGTACCCCAAACCCTGAGTTTATTCAAGGGATAAATTAAGCTCACCATCTTGACAAATGGACTAATTTAAGCTACGATACCTCCTCGCACCTACGACTGACCTGGTGCGGAAAGGAGAACGACAGTGTCATCACCCTTCTTGTCCCCCCGACAACTGTTCCAGATCATGAACCAGGCCGAGAGGTTTTGGTTGAAGTGTCAGGAACCTGGACGGCAACTCACGAAAAAAGAGGAGATCAAAGACGCCCTACCCATGATCCAACACTTGTTCGGAATCGGACAAGATCCGATCTTGGCCGCGGCCATCCGCCAGGTCATTCAGGCCTGGATCTGGGCTGCGATCCAGAATCTCGGTTCCTGCCTGCTGGAGCCTGAGTCCCACCTCTACTGGTGGAGGAGTACGGATCAGATCGAGGCCCAACAGAACGGACGTCAGATCCACCCAGACCTGGCCCTGGGGTTCAGCGAGATTATGCCCTGGGTCATGGTAGCCACCATGGGCGAACAGGTCATCAACGCCACCGATCACCTGATCGGCCACATGAAGGAAGCGGTCACCCTTGTGGTGCCCCATGACCAGGTAGAGGTGGATCGGATCTTCGCCGACATCGAGGGCCTGATCGAGCAGGTCTCGATCGTCTCCACCGAAGCAGGAGAACCGATCTTGATCCGCGAAATCCAGACAACACTCCTGATCCGTCACGGCCTCAGGCCCGAGGACTGGGATGGTGGTGACACCATCGACGAGGAGATCGAGTAGCCCCTGCCTGCTATTCGACGAACAACACGAAGTACATTCCTCCCACGGCCGTGGGCGTATCCTCTACGCCCACGGTTGTTCGTTTTCTTGACCCAAACCAAAAAATCCAGTAAGTTCAGAACAGGACATCAAAAAACCTCCACAGGGGGGGATTAGGGATAAAGGAGGCCGCTATGAGATCGGGGATTAAGTACGCACTTCACATCCGGATCAAGTCCGGAGACACCATGGATTGGGGTACCCCGATCATCGTCCTGCCGGACTGTGACCACCTACCGCTAGGGATCGATCAGGAGGACCAGGTACTGGTCGGAACTGCTCCGGAAGAGCTCAAGGCGATCATCTTCGATCTGGTCACCTTTGATGATTCAACCGTCGAGACTCCGACCGGCCTGTGTCTGTACATCAACAATGGCTGGGACGTCGACGGGGTCGATCTGGACCATGCCGAACGCGACTTCGCCCTAGGGCGCAACCACGAGCAGTACTCGTACCGGGCGATCGAACTGGTACCGACCAGTAATGGTACGATCACTGTCCGTCACAACCCTGGCAAGACCAGGGAACGGACACTGATCGACTTCAAGCTCATGCCGACCGAGTAGGTTTGGCTGATCAAATATCACCATCTTCCACCTGGAAGCATAGAAAGGACAAGAGGGATCACACATGGCTAAGGTACTTCGCGTAGCTGTCCGCAGAGTTCGAAGCGGAAAGCTCAAGGACGACCGCATCGTACGACCGAGCAGCCCCATGCCGGGATTCAACCGGGGCGGCCAATTCGTCTTCGGCAATACCGCCACCCAGCCGCTCTTCGTCAGGGGCGGTAGTAGCGGATTCCAGCTCAAGCTCGAACAGGGCTGGAAGGTCAAGCTGCAGAGAACCGGCCAGGCACCGCGAACCATCAAGGGTACCGGCCAGACCGTCACCCTTCCTGCGAACGCCCAGGGAACGGTCACCTTCAAGGGCAAGAGGATCAAGGTGATGTTCCAGTTCCTGAACTCGATGTAGGAACAACGAGTCCGAGCTCCCTCCAGCACCTTCGACATGACACCCGACCCACCACGTCACACGGCCGTGATCGCGCATTCTCTCGCGCGGATCACGGTTGTTTCATTTAAAAAAAGAATCGGCCCCCCGCGTGAAGCACGGAAGGCCAAAAGACGTTCTCGTCATAGTTGTCGTGGAGCCAAGCTCCTAGTCGCGGCTTGGCGGCCCCTCTTCGACGTAGGTCCGAAGGAAGCCGTAGTCGTAGACCCGATCATTGTCGGACGTATCTCCGATCAGGTAGGGTAGCTCCTGCACCAGGACAGTCGGTCGCTTGAGGTACGGACCACTCAGGTGGCCGTCCCACCAAGCGTAGTACTCCTCGTTGGTCTGCACGGTATAGGTGCCGCACCGGTGGTACAGGATCTGGTCGAAGACGCGATACCCGTCGGACTCGAACAGATAGGCCTGTTCGTCCAGAACACCGTGGTACCACAGCCGCCCGTCGTGGATGTCGTCGAAGCTCAGGTAGTCTAGTCTGTCCAATGGCTCCGGACCGAAGTCGAGTGACTCGACCCAAGCACGCTGCAGTTGCTGATCCTTGAAGTAGTACCGCCACACCTCTCCCTGAACGCGACCGTCTTCGGGGTCACCCAAGGAGTAGCCGATCTCCCAGATCTCGAACCGAGGCGAGTTGAAAATCTCGGTCCCGCTCATCAGCTCGTCGCTGGGGAAAGCCGTGCGAACCCCGGTCGACCAGTTGTACGAAGCCTGGCTGACGATCGATCCACCCACGCGGATCAGGACCTCGGTTTTGAGGTACTTGTTCGACGTAGGGCCGGTGATGTCCAACGGACCCTTGGAGAGCCGTTCCCAGCTCAGGGTCTGGTCGTCCTCGAGTTCGAAGGTACACACGTAGTGCGACCCCACCTCCTCGCTCTCCAAGCTGGAATCCTCGGACACGATGGTGTCCACGGGTTCGGAAGTACAGGTGGACAGGAACAGGCCTGCCACCACGACAGTCAATAAGAGGTGCATTCGCATCAGACAACCTCCTTCAGGTCAGATACGCGAGAAATCAGACTATAACAAAAAAGAGGTTGTGTCAAGCCCAACCCCTTTATTTTTGCCTTACTAATATTCATCTTCTGGCTCTGCTTTCCGGCGCATCAACTTCTTCCACAACCCGGCTCCTTTACGCACCTTGGTTTTCTTTTTTTCCTTTAATCGGCGCATCTGACGTTGTAGATCGTCTTTGGCTCCATCAACCGCAGCGTATAAATCCTCATTAAATTCTTCGACTCGAAGCAGGTTGCCTGGCACTTCCACCGTAAACTCGCACTTAAAATGTGGTCCTTGTCTGTGACGACCTGACTCATCAGCCACTTCAATTGAGACCTTAACTGGCTCAAATTTTTTCACGTATTTACGCAGAGAAAGCACTTTTTCCTCAGTGTACTGCCGGATCGCGTCCGTTAACTCCATGTTGGTGGCTTTGATGTTGATAATTTGCATAAATTTTTTAGATAAATAAACTCGTGCTTTTAGTATATCACTTGCCTTTTTAAAGAAAAAGGCCTATAATTCTTTTTCTGTTCCTTCACTACCAACTCTGGGTCACCCATGAGAAAGGACCAACATGCAGAAGCACAGAATGACCTGGGTGGTCTTTGTCCTGATAACCCTGTTCCTGACCAGCTGTCATCAAGCGGACGACGACTTCCCTACTGGTGACGACGATGTTGCCAGCGATGATGATGACGACACTGTCGGAGACGACGACTCGAACCCGAGTGATGACGATGACGACATCACGTCTGACGATGATGATGTTGTCTCGGACGACGACTCCGGAGACGACGATGCTACTGGGGATGATGACGATACGGTCGGTGACGATGACTCGGCAGAGCCCGCAGACGACGATGACTCGGTGCAAGACGATGACGATTCTGGAGACAACGACAGCGCTGGAGATGATGATGATTCAGCTCAAGGGGACGACGATGACTCAGCCTTGGGCGATGATGACGATACGGTCGGTGACGATGACACTGTTGGGGATGACGATGATGACACTGTTGCACCTGCGCTCATGGTCGCTCTGGTCGACACCGGCAGTTCTGGCGTCAGTGAAATCGAGACCACTCTGATCGGGGCTGGTCACACCGTTGTCCGGCTGGACTACGGCACAGTAGAGACAGGGATCGATCCTAGCTTCGATCTACTGATCTACCCTGGCAGCATCAGTGGTGTCTGGGCCGTATACAAATATACGTTGATGGCCACATCCATCCGCAACTTCGTCTCCAATGGCGGTGGCTTCATCGGCATCTGCGGCGGCGCTATCGTGGGATCAGAAGATCTGGTCTATAACGGAATCACACTCCCAGGAGTGATGATCGGTTTACTCGAGGTCGAAGCGACCTGGTACAGCGATTGGGCTGCCTACGTTGGCAACATGATCTCGATGCAATTCGAAGTCGCAGTGGCCCACCCGATCTTGACCGGACTGTTGGTCGGTGACCCCTTCACCGGTGACTACGCCGGAGGCCCAACCCTATCTGGTACCAATGCCGATTTCGTCTTGGACTATGACGAGGATCTAGATCCAAGCCTGGCCGGGCATAACATCAACGGCGACGGAGCCTTGGTCGCTGGATATTACGGCCTTGGTCGAGTGGTTCTGAGCGCGATCCACCCTGAGTACAACTACCCAGATCTACTCCTCTCCTATGTAGAATGGGTTCGCCCATAAAACAGACCCACGCCCTTCTCCGGCGTGGGTCTAACACTTTTTTATTATAATATTTTATATTCTAATATACCGAACCTCCTCTTCAAGTTGAACCCCACATTCATCACGAACATTCATTTTGATCAAACTAATTAGTTGTAGGATGTGATCAGCAGTAGCTGTCCCGTCATTTAAAATAAAATTGGCATGCAGCATGGAAACTGAGGCACCACCAATAGTTCTCCCTTTAAGACCTGAGAGATCAATCAAACGACCAGCTGAATCACCTTCAGGATTTTTAAACACACATCCAGCACAAGCAGATCCAAGCGGTTGTGATTCTTTACGTTTCTTTTGACAGGTATATATTTTAGTTTCAATCTGTTCTGGATCACCTGGTGTGAGTTTAAAGGTCACTTCAAGGATAATCTTGTCTGAGCCTTTTAAAATGCTGTGACGGTAGCCAAAATCAAGGTCTTGAGCCATCAGAACCTGAGACTTGCCTGCCTGCCGAAGCCTTGGCGAAGGCGGGTCACTTGCAACTTGCAACTCCTCCACCACTTGCGACATCTCCCCATCGAAACATCCAGCGTTTCCAATAATTGCCCCACCGATCGTTCCTGGAATAGTTATGGCCCATTCCATTCCGGTCAGGCCGGCCTTAACTGCGGCTTGGGCAACCATTGAGGTCAAAGCTCCGGCTCCAGCAGTAATTCGGTCGTCTTCGACTTTGATCTCACGATTCGCCATTTTAATCACTAGCCCATCATATCCAGAATCAGCAACTAAAACATTTGTTCCACTACCAATAACAACAAACTCAAGGCTGTTGGCCCGAGCATATTCCAAAGCTTCAATCACCTCATCCGAGCTTGTGGCTTCAACAAAAAATTTGGCTGGTCCTCCAACCCGCCAGGTCGAATGTTTAGACAAAGGCTCGTTTTCTATTATTTGCATAAATTACGTGCTATTTGATCAATATCACCGGCCCCCATAATTATAACTATATCGTTAGACCTTACTCGTTCGCGCAGCATCTGTTCAGCCTCAGTCAGGTCAGATACATAAACGGCTTTTTGGTCCTTCATTGCTTCTACTAAATCTTTACTAGAAACACCCTCGTTCTTATCCCGACGACCAACCACGTCGTAAATTTCTGACACGATCAGTTCGTCAGCTAACTCAAACGCTTCAACAAAATCATCAAACAATTCTCGAGTCCGCGCGTGCTGGTGTGGTTGAAAACAGACCACGAGCCGTTGGTCAGAAAAATATTCTCGCGCCGCTTCTAAAGTTTTACGAATCGCTGTGGGATGATGGGCGTAGTCTGAAATGATTTGAGCACCTTTGAATTCACCAACGCGCTCAAACCGGCGCCACACTCCTGGAGACTTGGACAAAGTCTGAACTGACACTTTCTGGTCGACCCCGAGCTTAGTCGCTGTAGTCAGAGCAGCCAAAGCGTTTGAAATATTAAATTCTCCTGGAACTTGTAATTTTAAATCCTCTAGCTTATCTTTGAGCGAATACAAAATGTCTTCAACAGCAACCTTGAGTTTCATAGATTCTGAATCATCAGCGTTGCGAACGACAAATCCATTTTTAGGAACTTGATTAACAAATTTTTGAAAAGTCTCACGGACATGATCTAGGTCGCGATAGTAATCAAGATGTTCAGCTTCGACATTGGTCAATACAACAATTTCTGGATGTAGCTCTAACATGTGTGCCATGTGCTCACAACCTTCAACCACCAAATATTCGCTTTGACCAACTCGCAGGTTCCCTAATTCCCAACCAGGAACTTTAGTCCCGACAATAACGGTTGGATCAAAATCAGCGGCTTCGAGGACTAATCCTAGCATGGCTGTGGTCGTGGACTTACCATGCGTCCCAGAAACTACGATTGTTTTATACTCCTGAGACAACTCGCCCAGGAATTCAAAATAAGATAAGACCTTACTGGCCGCAACTCGTTCAGAATCGTCCTCAGGAACAGCCGAAGAGTAAATCACCAGATCAACATCAGCCACTAAAGCAGGATCGCTCCCAACTAACACAGTAGCCCCGGCCTGCTCCAGCTCACGCAACGTATCTGAATCAACCACGTCAGAGCCAGACACTTTGATCCCTTTTTGCAATAACAATTTCCCTACTGCTGAGACTCCAATCCCGCCAGCTCCAATCAGATGAACTCTTTTAAGCTTATTTAAGATACTCATATATGTATTGTAAACGAAAAAGGCCGGGTTTGTCACGTGATGGGACAAAGCCGGGCCTCTAAAAGGAGTGGCGAACGAGCTGGACCGCACGGTTGTCGACCGTGTTGTCGACCTTGTTGTATCGGAGCTGTCCGTCTGAGAGCAGGTGTAGGTTCCAGATCTGGGCTGCTTGTTCCAGGACCTGGCCCTGGGCGTCGCGCAGCTGGTACTTGCCTCGACTGGTCTGCTCAACAAAGAAAACGTTCTTCCCCTGCGAATCAACCACAGCTTCGGTCACCTGAGACCCAGCGGACAACTTGATCTTTTCCCCGTTGGGCATCAAGACCGTTGGGACCAACTGCTCTGTTACTTCACGGAAAGGCGACACGCGATTGGCCAAGGAAGACATGACCGCCTCGAGCTGGAGTGAACCAACTCGCAAACGGATGATCTCTTCACCAAGGCGTAGGATCCGTTCTGGGTCCTCGGCGGTTATGAAGAAGACTGCACAGTGACTACCTGTCTCTGACCAGAAGACCTGACGGAGCTTACAGAAGCCAGAGTGTAGTTGATGAACAGCATGTCCCAGATCCTCGCCCCAGGAAGACTCGACCAAAAGGAATCTGCGGAATGGGTAGCGATACTGATGGGGTCCGGTGTAATCCGGCTGTACCACCAGGATGAAGGCTGATTCGTCAGGAGCAGCGCTGGAATCATTGATCAAGCCGCTCAACTGATGATGGTGCTCTTCGTTCTTGACTAGCCAAGAACCTTGCTGCCAGGTGAACGAGGTGTTCATTCCGAGCCAGGAAACGTCGAAGTCCTCAGCCACGCACGGCAGCCGAGAAGATCGTTCCGGCCGAACGTATGGCTCACGTCTCCAGATCTCTCCGGTCATTGCCCTGACGTAGAAACGTTGGGCATCATCAGGAAACTGTATGTCCTGACCGATGATGATTGCGTCATATCGCGTCACGTCCTCGATCCTGACCGTTCCAAAGATCGGTATCTCAACTCCGCTGGACGGGCCTTGGGAGTGAATGAGACGCATGTGACCCTGTTGGGTTGATGGGGTCACCAGAGCTAGGTGTTGTCCGTTTTCGCTAGCGCCCAGCCGATTCTGGCTGCGCAGCCGAACGATCTCTTGGACCGAAACACACGACGGTAACTCGATTGCCTGAGTTGTCATGGTCCTATCCTTTCGAACCCCCCGAAAAAATAACAATTTGGGGAACTCTTAAATTAATATAACAAATCGAATTTGTCAAGACCAGCCCGAGGCGGTACAATATCCAACGTTATGAAAAATCTTCGACAATATGATCCTGACCTAGCTGACATGCTTAAAGCTGAGCTTAAACGGCAGGAAGAAGGCCTAGAACTGATCCCTTCTGAAAACTTTGTTTCTTTGCCTGTGTTAGAGGCTTTGGGCTCGGTCGCGACCAATAAATATTCTGAGGGTTATCCTGGAAAACGATATTATGGCGGTTGCGAACACATCGACGATATCGAACGCCTTTGTCGTAAACGAGCCAAAAAATTATTTGGAGCAGAGCGGGCAAATGTTCAACCGCTTTCTGGAGCTCCGGCCAACATTGCTGTTTACTCTGCATTACTTGAACCTGGTGACACTGTTCTTGGGATGGACCTATCGCATGGAGGTCATTTGACTCATGGGCATCCAGTCACCTACATGGCTCAACTATATAATTTCGTTCGCTACAAAACAGATGCTAACGGCTTGATTGATTATGACAACTTGCGCGAAATGGCTTTGGAACATAAACCAAAATTAATTCTTGTGGGATACTCTGCATACTCGCGTGATATTGATTATGAACGAGTCCAACAGATCGCTGATGAGGTCAAAGTTCTGACCATGGCTGACATAGCCCACATCGCTGGATTGATCGCTGCTGGTGAAATGAATAATCCTGTACCGATCTTTGATGTGGTTACAACTACGACCCATAAAACTTTACGTGGACCACGTGGCGGAATGATTCTATCTAAAAAAGAACATGCGCCTGCGATCAACAAAGCAGTCTTCCCTGGTTTGCAAGGTGGACCACATGAAAATAATATTGCAGCAAAGGCTGTGGCTTTTAAAGAAGCTCTGGCTCCAGAGTTCAAAGAATATGCTCGGCAGATTAAATTGAATGCTAAAGTACTGGAAGAAGAATTTCGAACTCGCGGGTACAAGCTCTGCTTTGGTGGTACTGACAATCACCTACTCTTAATGGATGTAACTCCAAAGGGTGTTTCCGGGCAAGAGGCTTCTGAGGCCCTTGATCTAGCAGGGATCACTGTGAACAAAAATATGATCCCAGACGATCCTCGTTCTCCAATGGATCCTTCAGGAATTCGTTTGGGAACTCCAGCGATCACAACTCGCGGAATGAAAGAACCTGAAATGAAACAGATCGCAGCTTGGATTGATGAAGCAATCATGAATCATAAAGACGAGGCCAAGCTGGTAGAAATAAAAAATCAGGTCAAAGACCTGACCACCAAGTTCCCACTGTATCCGGAGTTGGAATATTAGGGTCAAAATAGAGAGGAATGACACCCGGCAGAGTGTCATTTTTGGGTTGTCAAAATAGCCTAAATCATGTATACTCCTGACCTATGGCAACTATTATTGATGGAAAAGCTATTGCGGCAGAGATTCGGCAAGAGGTTAAGCAGCGCGTTAAAGATTCCGCGGTCCGACCAGGACTGGCCGTGATTTTGGTTGGCTCTGATCCAGCCTCACACTGTTACGTTGGACTGAAGCAAAAGGCATGTGTTGAAGTTGGGATCAATTCTGAGTTGTATTTATATTTTGCTAGCGAACCAGAAGAAAAAATCATTAACAAGATCAAGGAGTTAGATGCCCGAGATGACATTCATGGAATCCTAGTTCAGTTCCCGCTTCCTAATCAGGACGAAGACAAGGTGGTCGCTGCTATTGATCCAAAGAAAGACGTTGACGGTTTTCATCCTGAGAACCTAAAGTTGCTTGATGCAGACAAGATGCAATTGCTCTCACCAGTCGCTCTTGGCGTAAACAAACTGATCGAATCAACCAACCGTCCGATCGGTGGGCTCAAAGCCACAATCGTTAGTTCAGAACTCTTTGCCCGACCAATCAAGCACCTACTCGAAGAACAACAGGCCGAAGCTCAAGTTGTGTCACCGGACGCCCCAGACTTAGCTGAACAAACTAAAAACGCTGACATTCTAGTCGTCGCTGTAGGTCGACCTGGATTAATCACCGGTTCTATGGTTAAACCAGGAGCCATCGTGATTGATGTAGGTACGACCCGCGTCGACGGCAAAGTTGTCGGTGACGTCCATTTCGAAAGCGTAGACCCGGTTGCCGGCTGGCTCACCCCTGTCCCAGGCGGTGTTGGACCAATGACCGTGGCCTACTTACTTGTCAACGTATTAAAGGCAGCAAGTTGAAGCTGGTTATTATCAGGGGAGATGCAAAGTGGAAATCTGTGGTAAATGTGGTGCTACCAACTATGGCATTGGTCTCTTGTGTGGTGAATGCGGCCATGTCTTAGATCCTTTCCCTCAACCGGACGACATCGGAGTCCTGCTTGAAGAACTTGAAGGTGCTGTCTTCACTGATGACAGACACCCTGCTCCACCTCGCAGCCGCTCCACTCCGATCATCCGCCTGGTCTCTGACGAGTCCTTCTGACAGCTGATTTCACTCTTACCCCGAAACCCCACCCCTCTCAGCGGTTTCGGGGTTTCGTCTTATCAATCACACTATTTGACCAAGGGTGATTTTTTTGATAATAAGAAGTTAGGAACTGGAGAATCTAAATGAACAGCAACTTCATCAAATGCCCTGGCTGCGGTAAATCCAACGCCTCTTTCTCGCGCCGGTGCAGCGGATGTGGTGCTGGTCTTCACAGTATTTTCCAGCAACCAACAGGACCAGCGCAACCTGAGCCTCCGATCGTAGATATCGACCCGGAAATCGATGTTAGAGACGACGAAGCCACAATCGAGAGTCTTCCTCAGCTCATTGCTTGTCGCCACTGCAAAAAAGGCGGTCTTTGGACTACTACTACGATCTGCCCGGGGTGTGGCCAGAATCCTCGAGTCTGATCTTTCTTCCCCGCCCTGCTTGAGCCGCTCGCTCCAGGGCGGTTTACTATTTAAAATGACGCCCTTACGGGCGTCTATCCCTGAAT
>CAYZPO010000016.1:0-3374 GCA_964480695.1 uncultured Gammaproteobacteria bacterium
TATGGTCGGACACCTCCGCTATTTCTGCCCGAATGCTTCAATATCTTTTGGAGTTACTGTTGTCTTACTCTTTTTCGAGGCAGCATGAACTACTCCCATCGGAATCTTGTATCCAGGAGCAGCTTCGATTGATACCTTGGCCGCTGCTTCGTCCATTAAGTCAATGGCCTTGTCTGGTAAATAACGGTTGTCAATTTTCTGGTCTGATAACTTAACTGCGGCTTCCAAAGCTTTATCAGAAATCTTTACCTTATGAAACTTTTCATAGGCACTACGTAGAGACTTTAACATTTCCAAGGCATCGTGTGGATTAGGTTCATCCACCAGCACCGGCTGGAAGCGTCGATCTAAAGGCTCATCTGGTTTAACATATTCTTGATATTCTTTCCAAGTTGTTGCCCCAATTACATGTAGTTCTCCACGCGACAGTGCTGGCTTGATCACATCGCTAACATTCAAAGATCCTTCAGCTCGTCCGGCTTGTTGTAACAGGTGAATCTCATCAATAAACAAAATAGCCGAGAGAGAAATATCCTCAAGGCTTTTTAACAAATGCTTTAATCTTTTTTCCAACTCCCCTCGGTACTGAGTTCCAGACATCAAAGAATTCAGATCTAGAACCAGAAGTTTTTTATCCTTCAGTGCCTTAGGCACCTGTCCGGACACAATGCGCTGAGCCAATCCTTCAACAATAGCCGTCTTCCCCACCCCGGGTTCTCCTAGGAGCAGAGGATTATTTTTAGTACGGCGCATTAAAATATGTATCACACGCTCAATCTCCTCGTCTCGCCCAGTGATCGGGTCTGTCTTTTTCTCTTGAGCTCTTTGCGTAAGATCAGTGGTGAATTCCGAAGTATGAGCTGAGACTTTAATTTTTTTGCCACTATCTCGACGCTTTTGATACCAGTACGTTGCACCCACAAAAACAGCAATACCAACTCCCAAAACTATTCTCCAAATATATTCAGGCATAAATCATATTATTTCTTGTGCAATATTATACCACAAAACCCTATTCATAATACGCCCCCTCCTCATAAACATTCCGTGCATTCCACATGATCCAGCCGGAAGCACCAGCTTCGCGTGTGGCGCGGATCTGTTCTTGGATCTTATACGTATCATAAGTGGCTCCGATATCAAAATCCTGAAGCCAAGGGCGGAACTTATGGTCTGCTTCTTCAGCCGGAACCAGGAGCTCGGTCTCAAGCTGCTCTGTTCCCTCAGTCAATGATGCAGTTATTACTTCATACGGATGCTCAGCTGGATTCCCTAGTCCACGAAAGTTCCATTCATAATGTGACGGGTAGACCATAGGTGAGATGAAATCTGCATACGGATACACGTCTGATAGACGCTGACCGATCTGGAATCCAGTTGTGGAATGACAGGTCATGCCAAAGAGGTCAAACGATACCGGAATCTCTTCAGACTGAAGTGAGCCACCCACGTGTTCAAAGAAACGTGCCATAACATCATTCTTGGTTTCAAGAGTTGCATCATAAATCGGATAACGGATTGAACTTAGTGCCCCATCAGTAGCGAAACGAACATAGTCAAACTGAATCTCATCAAACCCTCGATCATACGCTTCGCGAGCAAGCTCAAGATTATAGTTCCAAACCTCTTCTGCTGCTGGATCTAACCAAAGCGAGCCAATATTGTCGGTCCACATTGATCCACCAGGCCAGCGCAGAGCCGTGTCCGGCCGCAAGATGGCATACGCTCCATCGCGCATCACTGGGATACGAGCGATGCGATAGATCTCGTTCTCACCAAGCCACCCCAATACCGCGTCGAGGTCATCAATCACTGGGTCGTCTTGAGCGAATTCCTGCAATGACTCGGTATTTGGAACAAACCCCAACTCCCCGTTATCAAGCTTCAAATCAACCACCACTGTATTCAACCCGGCCTCAAGCATGAAGTTGATCAGATACTCCCGATTTAATTCTAAACCAGCAGTCACTGCGGTCCAATAAATTCCACGAACTTCGTCTGGAAGCTCTGTGTGGGGAGTGACGTCCGTAAGGACGTTACTTTCGATCTCGAAGGGAATGACAGACTTTAGTCTATCCGTGATAACGCCCTGACGGGCGTCACTCCCTTCACTCCCAATCCGCCCCCAAAGTACAAAAACCACCCCTAACAAAACCACTGTGGGCACTAGAAGAAAAATTACTAAAACTAGCTGAGATTGCTTCATACTTAAATACTGTACCAGATTGACAAGGCCCTGACCATGTGTTATCCTTGGTTACCAAACGTACATTCTACGCGGGAGGAGGTTAGTTGTGCCGTTCAAAATGATCAAGAACAGTCACCGCATCAAGAACTGGCAAATCAGCCTGCTTCTCGTGGGGCTGACCTTTGCTGTATGGGCCTTCCTGATTCTCTCAGGATTGGTGACCTAACATGTACAGCGACAACCCTTGGGTAATGCTGTTCGAACTCGCACTTGGAATCGCCTTGTTGGTCATTGCAGCAGCAACGGCCCTGAACTGAAATACATCCCGGGAGGGAATGAAACATGAACACCGAAAACAACGGTTCCAAAGGAGCCAAGCCCGGACATGTGCTGTTCGTAGGTGCCGTCCTGGTCATCTTCTTCGCCATCCTGTTCTGGCACAGCACAGCCGTGGCCCAGCCGCGGCTCGAGATCTTCGACAACCCGATCCTGCTCGGCGACCTGAGCAAGGACGAAGTGCGCACCGAGGTCGCGACCCACAAGGACATGCTGCGTTCCTGCCTGAGCGAGGACCCGAATCTCGTGGGCAAGGTGGTGGTCAAGTTCATCATCAGCCGCGACGGTGGAGTGTCATCTTCCAGCGTCAACTCGACCACCCTCGAAGACACGGAAATCGAGGCCTGCCTGGTAGACGCATTCCGCCAGATGAGCTTCCCGGCCCCGCACAACGGCGGCATCGTCATCGTGACCCAGCCGTTGATCATCGGGAATTACGAGATCCCGCCGATTCCGGAGCTGGCCCCGACCCTGCGCGGCCCACCGACAGGACAGACCATCGAGGACTGGGACCTAGGAGCCCAGGACCGGTGGGACGAAATCCACGGTCGATCTACTGACGACAACGAAGACGAGGAAGAGTAGCTACGCACTCAACCTTAACCCCTCAAAAGCAAACGGCGCTCCTGCCTCAGGGAGCGCCGTGAATCTTTTTAAATATTTAATTGTCTTCGGACAATATTTTAGCAGCTTCTAGCATCCGTAACGACTCAGGAGTTAACATGATGTCTGCTTCCCCTTTCTTAAGAACATACTTACGATTACGGATATGCACCTCAGCCCACTTCTTCAACTCTTCTGCAGCACCAGCCTCAGCCACTTGCTGAACAAGTTCAGTCGTACCATGAGC
>CAYZPO010000016.1:3384-19537 GCA_964480695.1 uncultured Gammaproteobacteria bacterium
GCCAGGGCCTGATTAAAATCCTCATCATCTAACAATGGAATTTGGTCAAGATCAATTTCTCCATAAAGCTTTTCTGCAGCCAAATACCCTGACTCCTTTGTTAACCACCCAGGATTTTCTACCGTGTCATCTGCTTGGACCTTATGTTCTTCAGACATATTTTTACTCCTTATCTTCAACCGTTACCAAAGTCATTTTGTCTCCAACCGCAATCGCATCAACCACATCCATCCCTTCGATTACTTTACCAAAAATTGAATAAGCCTTTGGCAAAGCAGTGTCAGCCAACATCACAAAGAACTGACTTCCGTTAGTATTCGGTCCACTGTTAGCCATAGCCACGATTCCCCGTTCATACTGATATTCATCATCTAACTCATCTTCAAACTGATATCCAGGACCACCAGTCCCGTTACCATTAGGATCTCCGCCCTGAATAACAAACCCTTCTTCACGGCGATGGAAAGTCAAACCGTTAAAGTAAGTACTGTTAGCTAGATAAACAAAGTTAGACACAGTCATTGGTGCAGTGTCAGGATACATCTCAAAAACGATGTCACCCTTTTCGGTAGTAATCCGAACCTGTTTGTTTTGAATTGTCTCATCCGAGAGAACGCCTGGGAACTTCCAGGTCTGACTTGTTGGAACCATAGTTTGTTCTTCTTGTTCTTGATTAGTAGTTGGGAGATTAACATCATCAGCAGAAATGTTGTCTTCTGATGAACCAGTGCACCCCGCCCCAACTAAAACGAAAACACCGAGAAATAGTACGATCTTTTTCATATTATTGATCATTGATTATTGAATATTGATCATTCTTGATCAGCGCCATTGTACTGGATCAGCGCCCATTGCGCAACCTGGTCGACTTGGGTCGACAACTCTCCGCGTTCGCGATTGTATTCTGTAGGCAAAATCTCCCACTCTGAAGTCTCAGAGTTCAGTTCACCGATAAACAACTGATCAACTGGACCTTGATCAGCTGTAAAGTAAAAAATTAGATCCGCTGGCGCAGCAAAGATATAATTATTCGGCTCGACTGTATAGATTTGAGGACTGACCCCGCCATCGGCGGGGTCAACTTTAAGATACGTCCCACTCTCAGCCACATACTCCAAACGGACCATCTCGTCAGCAGACCAAGTCACTCGCTCCTCCGGCGGCACTGTAAAAACAAAATACACCGTACCCAAGAGCACGAGCAGCACCACAATTGTCATTCCGAAATTTTTCATACAAATATTATACCATGCTTGCCTCTTACCTAAGATCAAGCTTCACAAACCCAAAACAAGGGGGAATCGTTCCATGACAACTCAAGACACCGAAGATACTGGAACCGACATTGGTCATGTCGTGACCTTGACCATTATTGCCATCTTCTACATCAGCTCTGGGGCCTACGTCTTGTTCGGTCTCATAGGTTTCGACAGACTATACCAACTTCTTCTGTGGTTGAAATAAGGGATACGAGATGAAAAAACTGACAAGTGCTGTAATCTGGATCACCATAACCCTCGGCGTCCTTACCCTGATCGTGGCTCTGGTCATGATCATCTGTTGGCTGGTATCCGGGGCTCCCAGGATCACTTCGATCGACCTTTCATCAACTTCCAGTTCCTTCCTCGCTGAGTCGACCAGTAATCAACCCGCCCGCTTCATAGTCTCGAAGCGCGCGGGTTTTCGGTTTGGGTTGACTGAGATTGTCGGACATGCTTAAATGAACGCAGTCAAACGGAGGACAACATGACGTGCCGCACCTTCACTATGCTCACCCTGATCATCTGCCTGATCGTGCTCCTGCTGGGCTGCGAAAGCAACGAGACCGGAGCTGACCCGATCGCTCCCGAAGAGCAGGATCTGTTGATCACTGACACGGACGATGATCCGCCCATGGACATGGACGACGACTCGGCCGAAGATGAAGAGGACTACGAGCGGATGTGTCACAGATACACTCGCCGCTACAGTCCCTACGCTACAGTTCAGGACGAGTACGGAGACAGGTCGCCTTGGTGCTACAACCACATTTCCCGCCGCATGGTCTCTGTTCAGCGGTCCAAGGAGTTGGATGGAGGAATTGGTGCCACTACCATCTCGCCCAACTTCCTCCCGTACAACAACGCCAAAGCCAAGCAGATGGACAACTACGAGGAGGCTCAGCGTTGGTGCATCAATCTGCAACTGATCGGGTTCGAACGCTCCTGTAGTTGCGGCTGCGAGGCTCGAGCAGTCCTCTGCCTCAACGCCGAGCGCACGCTCAAGCGCGTCTCACCTGACGGCAGCGAAGATCTGGCTCAGGACTTCCGACTGATCGAATAACCAACCCCCCACCGCCAGAGGGCTGATCGCTTACCTGGCTAGACTGGAGAAGTCGAAATGGGTATCACAGGTCTTTTCAAGGTCGGGCGAGCTGAACTGCTTCGGCGGTTCATTGCCCATGAACTAGAAACCAAAACTGGACATTCGGATCCTGAACCCTGGCTCAACCAACAGGCCGGAGCTAAGGGTCCTGATGACGGTCCGGAAGCCCTGCGTCTCCCGCAGAAACGACTGGAGAAGATGCTCCAGGCCGATGGTCTGATCTCGATCCTGGAAGCCAGGGCCGAGCCCACGCTCTGGGGAGATCTGGTTGACGAGGCTTCTCAGCACTACGGACCACACTCCAGAACCATGCTTCACGTGCTCGGGGTTTCAACCAGTGGACGCAGGCCGCATGTCAAGATGTACACCATCACCACGCCGTCGATCGCGGAACAGTATGGTGTGCCTGTCCTGCTCTGGGTCAGAGACGAATTTTCCAGTTTCTTGCTTGAACTAGAAAAGGATGACTCAGGATTTTTCGTCCTGAAAGAAGCCGGCGCTTTCAATGTCTGGCAGATCGTCCTGGACACCTGGCGACGAGAAAGTCATCCCTTCGGTAACTCAGCGCGGACCTTCGCCCACACCATCTACGTCACCCTGGTTCTTCAACTGGAAGACCGGGCTCGCCGAGACTTCCAAGCAGCAGTCGCTGTGTCCCCAGACGGGACCAAGGTCGTCCAAGCTGGCTGGGTTCTGATCCGTCCTCCGGGCCGTCCGGACGAAGCGAAAATCGTTCGCGGTTCACGCTTCCGCCAGCACAAGATCCGACTCGAACCAACCAGCAAGACCATTCGTCCCAGAACGGTTCTGCCGGTTGACATGGATCCTGACCACGCTCTGGCCCATGCCTCGACTCTGTACCGACGCGAGGCTGGTGGTTGGGGAGCTGCCAAACAGGCCCTGATCAAGTGCAAGGCACCGAAAGGTGATGACAAGGGCTTCTCGGTCCTGGTGACCTGTCCCAGCCTGTGCCCGGACCTTCTCCCGACCTCCACTCCGTAACCTGCCCGCCGCTTCACTTCTCCTCGAAGCGTGCGGGTTTTCGGTTAGGTTGACTCATAACCTTGGTCATGCTTAAATGGTCTCAACTTCAACCAGTGCTTCCGTGGGATTGAAACCCCCCAGTAGGCACCAACCGTGAAAGGTTGCGACATGGGTCTTTTCAGTACGAGTCTAGAAGAACGGCGGCAACGGTTTGTGCAAAACCGTCAGTTCCCCAGACTGGAAATCAAATTCGGTCCTCCTGGTCCTGGCTTGTATGACCAGCTCAGCCTGGAATGGATCGAGCAGCAGCGTCAGGCCGAAAGCCCTGACTTCGTCAACTGGCCAGGGTACGTCCTGCAGCTGGATCGCTTCCGGTCCAAGTTCAGCAGCATGGACATCATGGTTGACCTACTGTCCTGCACTTCATCGAACGTGCCCGCCCGTGACGAACCAACCACTTCGTTGTTGGAGGCCGTGGTCAGCGCGATGCAAGCAGGTTCGTGCCAGGTTTTCAAGCAGTACCAGGGTGGTAACTTCCTGGCTGTGCTCACTGTCGATGGACAGCAGACACTGGTCTTGATCAAAAAGCTCGACCAAGGAAACAAAAGGGTTTCCGTGAACATGGACCAGGTGACACCCAGGTCTGTGATGGAGATCCTGCTTCAGCAATGGCACGAGCAGGTTCAGGACTGGACCAGAATCCGCGAGCGGCTGATCGAACTGCTGGAAGAAAGCCTACAGGAAGTAGAGCAGGACGCAGGACAGGCCTTTGACCAGGCCGTGGGTGTGACTGACGATGGTTTGGAGATCATGACCGCTCACCAGGTGGCTGTGATCGAGAAAGACGGCTCTGTCACTTCCTATGCCCCTGAGGTCTTTGTTGGAAACAAAATCCGGTTTGAACCGCCACTTTGTCGTGCTACCAGGTCAGGATTCCTTCCATTAAAAGAGCAGGCAATCCTCAAACGCATCATGCCGAGCCTGGGTCTGAAACTAAAGCCGGGTCAACAGGTTCGCCTCAAATTGAACCCACCGGTCCTGGCCGCCCCCACCCCGAAACGTACCGTCCTGATCACGCCACGCGCACTGGTTCCGGAGCTGCCGGCCGGCACACCGACGATCGGATAGACTCACCTCCCAGACACTCGCCTCACCCGCCGCTTCACTTCTCCTCGAAGCGCGCGGGTTTTCGGTTTGGGTTGACCAAAGACATCAAACATGCTTAAATAGCCCCAGATTCAACCAATGCTTCCGTGGGATCGACCCCCCTAGCAAACACCAGCCGTGAAAGGTTGTCAAAATGGATCTTTTCAATACGAGCCTAGAAGAACGGCGGCAGCGGTTTGTTCATGATCAAATGTTCCCCAAGTTGGATACTATAGATGTCTTCAATGTTCCCCCTCGTTTTTATCGACTCAGTCAAGACTGGATCGACGAAGAACGCCAGGCTGAAAGTCCGGACGAGACCACATGGTTGAGATACCTCCTGCATCGCAAACACCACTTTTACAGAAATTCTTTTGGCAGGAAAAATTTGGTTGATCTATTGCTCAACTACGCTCAACCAAATATACCTCCACGCAAGGAACCGAATACTTCATTGCTGGAAGCCTTCCCTGAGATGATGCAAGGTAGCTCATTCCCGGTCTTCCAACAATGTTACCCGAGGCGTCGCAGTCAAAACTTGCTGACCTTGGCCCCCATCAACGACAGGTATATGGTGGTCGAGATCGTAGCCAATAAGAAGACTGGCATATCCCTATCTCTCGTTACAGAATATATAGAGTGGCGAGTAATGGAGATTCTGCTCGAACAATGGAAGGAGCAGGTTGGGGAGTGGACCAGGATCAGGGATCGGCTGATCGAACTGCTGGAAGAAAGCCTGCAAGAGGCCAAAAAGAAAGCCGGACAGGACTTTGACGGAGCTGTGGCTGTTTCAAAAGATGGTCTGGAAATCATGACCGCTAATCGGGTGGTTGTAATCGAGGAAGATGGCTCTGTCACCTCCTATGCCCCTGAGGTCTTTGTTGGAAACAAAATCCTTCTGAATCCTCCGACATATCCTGTAACTGAAAACTATCCTGAAACCAGAACCACAGGAACTGTTACGTTGGATGAGATCCGGTGTGCTGCACAAAATACGAGATCGAGCTATCAATCCGGTCAACAGATTCGGTTACTATACAGGTCATCGCATAATAAAGTCTCTCTTGGTCAGATACTACCGGAATTTCGCGTCCTAATAACACCGCGCGCTCTGGTCCCGGAACTGCCACCGGATACGCCAACGATCGGATAGACTTGCCTCCAAGACACTCGCCTCGCCCGCCCCCTCCACAATCTCGGAGAGCGCGGGTTTTCGGTTTGACCCAGTTTAGTCCTTAGTAATTTTTTTCAAAACTTTTAACTTGTGTTCCAGCTCAGGAATTATCTGTCGTATACTTCTAGACTTCTGAATATTGTTGTTGCATCGAGCACATAAGAGAATTAGGTTCTCAGGATATTGCGATATATCACCGTGACTTGAAGGAATTCGATGCCCCCACTGTAATTTCAAATAAGACAGCTTCATGTCCCGAGGCTCATTCCAGCAATACCGGTCATCACCTCCAGCAAAAGCACACGTCCCTTTTTGACAAATTGCCGTCGCTCTTCTACATTCATTTTCACCCCCATTGTCCGCAAGTGCGATCTAAGAGTATCGGAAATCCTTTTGATTTCCTCCTCCAATATCTGGGGCCAAGAATAAGTATCTTTAATATGCTCTTTAAAACTCATATTTAATCTGCTACATCAATAGTTTTATAATCGACTAGTTTATTCAGGTCCCTGGCCGCCACAATCAAACCAATTAGGTGGTCACCGGAACTGACGTTAATTCTTTCCAAATTGAGAACTCGTTGGTCGACAAAAAGATCGACCTGAAGAGCGAGTGGACACACTGCCCCAGGCTCAACGCCAGCCACTGTCATCACGTCCTCACGATCAGCGATCCGCACATGTTCACCAAACACCTCTTTAGCTTTGGAAAAATCAACGCGGTCGTTTCCCCGCAAGAGCACGCCAAATTTTTGCTTACTCTTCTTCCCTTTTAAAATAATCGTCTTACAGATCTCATCAACTTGAATCTGATCTTTGGAAAACTTTACTACGTCCTCGACTGTAAACGCTCGATCAGACAACTCCATCAATTGATACTCAACCCCAGCCTGATCTAATTTTTGAATCACTTGGTCTTTCATATAAACCCATCATAGGCTGTGAACAAAAATTTGACAACTCTTCGGTGTATAAAAACAAAATCCGGTCGAGTTCCCTGGGGAGGAAACACGACCGGCAAGGGTCAGCGGGTAGCTGACAGAGTCTTGGGAGTTGTGTTGGGCAGACTCGCCCGAAGGAAGGAACGGAGCGGGTTGAGGTAGGTCTAGGCGGAGATCCCCTCCATGCTCGTGATGAAGGTACTCAGATCGTCCGGCAGATCCGTGATCGGGATGAACTCGGCTCTGCGCAGACCGTCCGTATCCGGCGAGGTGACCATGGCGATGACCTGGCCCTCGGTGGTCCCGACCTGGGTCGGTCCGATGATCCCATCGTAGGCACCGTTCAGGTCGATGGCCGCGATCTCGGGGATCATGACGATCTTGTCGGCCGCGAACTCGATCTTGTAACCCTCGATGATCGTTCCGGAGGTGACCACGATGCTGCTCTTGCCCCAGTCGCGGGACAGGTAGGTCAGCGGCTGGCCGAGCTCGGCGATCTGGGTCCAGTACTCGTTGATGTCGGTCACGTCGATCTTCCCGGCGATGGCGCTCTTGACGTGGATCAGGTCCAGCCCATAGATCGCCGTGTCGTTGATCTTGCCCTGGATCAGAGCGCCGTCCACGAAGGTGAACTGGGTCGCGCCGTCGATGTGCTGCAACGGCACCTGGATCCACTTCGTACCGTCCGTGGCGTAGATCACGCGGTCGATCTCGGCTCCCAGCGCGACCAGCGTGTGGGCCTGGATCTCCGACGCGCCCAGGATCTTGCCGGTCTTGTCGAAGATGGCGCTCGCCAGTGCCTTGCCCAGCGCTTCGATGTGCGGGTTGTCCATGGCCGCCTTGGTCGTGGAGATCAGGAACAGGCCCGTCTTCGGGCACTTCCCGATGAACGAGATCGGGGCGTAGCCGGGCTTGGTGTAGCCCCCGGTGATCCCGGCGAGGAAGGACTCCTTGAACTCCGCGCCGATCAGGTCAGCCTTGTTGCCGATCAGGTGGACCGTGCCGTCGATCTTGTTGATGGCCAGACTGATCACGTCCAGCGGACTGGTCAGCCCCTTGATCAGGAACGTCATGGCCGCAGTCACGCTGGGCAGCATCATCTCGAACAGACTCACCGTTGTCCTTGTCTTCATCTCATTCAACTTTCTGGCAACCCCTCAGGCTACCGATGTGTCAACCGCACTGCCTTTAGACACCACGTCCTTTAGCCTCACGGTTATTCTGCTCCCCCTCATCGCCTGATGAGGTCTAAGCAACGGGCGGAAGTGTACATCAGCCATGAATATGTGTCAAGAAACCATGTCCACATGTCAAAAATTTGACAACTCCCCACATGCATTGACAAGCCAAAAAAAATGTGGTATTCTATTCCCGCTATGAATTTCCGAATGAACACAATCCATCATCACTCAAGCTTTTTCCTGACCAGGAATGGCCTGAGTTGATATTGTTTCTAGTTTAAATATCAAAATAGCCCCTTCCTGGTCAGGAAGGGGCTTTTGGTTTATACAAACAACACGGAGGAAAACGTGATCAGAGTACAAAGATCGCAAACATTCGACCATGACGTAGTTGCTCGCTGTATTTACGGACGACGACAGCATAAAATAACCTCAACCGCAGTGATTCTGTCAGCTCTAATGAAAGCCGAGTTGCAAGAATTCCTAACCCAATTTCTGGCTTCTGCAGGAGCCCCGGATCACGGAGTGTATCTACGAGTTGATGCATTTTTCGATGAGCTTTGTCTAAAAATCATCGAAATTAATGCCTGTTTCGTAGACGGCTGGGGAATCGCCCTGAATCTGACCCGCGCCGCCAACCACCCCGTCTATCTCAGTCACGTGAGATTCCCTACACTATGGGTAGTTGAAGAAAAACTCTATCGACCAGAGGCTGAACTGGCCTGTGATGAACTCAGACTACACGACCAACAAGCAAGGGTAATTCGACCTGGCGAACTCAAGCAAATGAAGAAGCAGCCTCTGGTTTACTGGTACGGTCGCAGCCGAGATTATCCAAACATTGTCCCGGCTGGTGGTCCAAGTCTAGATAACAAACTACACTTGGCTCGGTTCAGTCGAGGATGGCAGGGCGATCTGGTACACACACCCCACTGTCATTGGAATGAGGCTACTCCGTGGGATGAACTTCCTCCAGATGGGGTGGTTAAACCTTGCGACAAAGATCGTGCTAATTCTGTTCAGGTGTCAAACATCTCCTCCCACAGACTACCCGTACACCTAAGGCAACTTTACGAAGCCGGAAAAATCGTCGTCCAAGAAAGGATCGAACCCTACCTAACGCCTCACGGCTCACCGACCCAACTGATCATCATGACCGCTGGAGCCCGGCCGATCGCTGGCTATCTGCAGATCGCTCGTCCAGGAACCTTCTGCATCACCGACAACTCCACTCACGGCCCCCTTCTCTTTGGAGACTAGGAAGAACTAACTCACCTCGGCTGGCGCTCGACCCAGAGCGCCGGCCACTCACCCAACTAATAATATGCAAACTATTATCTTTGACCTAGACGGCACACTGACTGATCTTTGGCCAATTGAGCGAGAGACTTTGGCTGAGATGCTGATCACTCGTAATCCTTTTAGTAAAAGTAAAATTCTGAAAACTATCGAGGGTATAAAACAGTCTGGCCAAAATTCGCTTTGGCTAATTTTCAATCAGGCTAGTGGCACAAAAATGAATCGCCAAGAATTTTGCCAGCAATATGATCAGATCCAAAAGCGAATGATAGAAAAAAACTCTTACCCAAAAATAAAAAATCTGATCTCTATTGAAGACATTAAGAAGATCGAAAATGATTATCGCTTTGCCTTAGTCACTGGTAGTCGAAAACAGGAAGCTCTTTATGTTCTCAAACGACTTGAGATTTTAGACTTGTTTGAGTCTGACTTAATCATAACTTCTGATATGGTCCCTGAAAGTAAAGATACGGGCAAGGCGTTTCAAATAATCAAAGACAAGGCTGGTGAAGGAGCGATCGTTATTGGTGATTCTGAATCAGACAAAGCTGGGGCACAAAAAACAAAATTATTTTATATCATAGTAGACAAAAACTCTCCTGAAAGAACTTGGTCTGTTCTTAGCGTCTTCAAAAACCTGACTTTAGATTAAAAACAATGTTCGTTTTTTGTTTTCTTGACAGGGGATAACTCCTGTGATATTTTCGAAGTAGTATGAATCATACATACACCACAACTCGCCGATGTCGCATGATGACAGCTCCGAAGGCTGTCAATTTTGCGTGTGCGCGAGTCATGGTGTTGTAATCCATATCTAACAAGTGGATGAACTCCGTCGCACACGCGGCGGTGTTTTGTTATATACGAACCTTTTAAACCTAGGAACCGAACAGGTTCCGAAAGGGGTTGGTTAGAGATGACCGAAATCAAAATTGTGATTGACGACCAGTTGTCTTTGGCTCAACTTGTTGAGCTCATGCTTCAAGGTCACTCCATACAACGTAGCTGCCATATTGGTAACGTCTACGCTGCCAACCTAGCCGTGGGCACTGCTGGTATCCCACTGATCCTGTACGACCGGACCATGTCCGAGGTGGATGTAAACTACCATCCACAGCTACTGGTGCGGAACGGACGAGCTGAGCGCTTGCCGATTAGCAACTATCGTTCGCATCGCTTCGTCCCGTTCATGGAGTTCGAACCTGGCCACGGCTTTCCAGCGGCCAACCCAGCGGCCCTGCATGTCCAACAGCTTCGACACGTCTTGCCTCAAACGGACATCCACACCTTCAGCGCCCACTTGATTCAGATGTGGCCACGAGTAGTTCCGGTCCTGCGTTTGCTGATGCAGCAACTGGATCCTAAACTGATCTTCGACCGCCTGGTCATGCCAGATGGTCAGATCCTGCAAGCACGCTTTACGGACCATAATCTGATCCATTTCACCAATCGTCCTGGAGACGGTTATCGAAAAGAAGTGGTGCATCGAAATGACCTGATCGATCTGGCTGATGAGCTGCATCACTGTGTAGCCCGACGGGTTGATGGAAACATGGACTTCCCGTCAGTCAAGGGTCCCCTGATCTCTTTACGTGCCTCAGCCGTGATCGACACCCTGGTCGAAACCATGATCACTGGCAAGTATGACGTCTACCATCTGAGTGGCCCGGATATGTATCGCTACGTGGGTCGAATGCAGGGTTGGCTCGATCAGGTAGTAGAGCTACTCAAGCCTATGGCTGATCAGCTCCCGGCTGGTCGGATCACTCTCCACGTCATTCCCAGCGCTGATCTGCGCTTGGTGACTGATGAACAAAACGCTGAGCGTCTAGAAGCGGTTCTGGACGTGATCGAACAGGCCGTGACTGATCGTCAGCGCAATCGTGAACGAGCTCAAGGCAGCCTGGTTCCTTCGGCTGAAATGATCGCCGAGTTCCGGGCGCAAAAGCAGAGCCGCGCCACTACGGTCAGTCGCTTGATCAAGGTCACGGATGTGTTCTACGATATCGCTAGCGCTAACTACCTCAACCAGCACGACCTGGACCCATTGGCTGGTCGCGGACTGTACTTGCCTGAACGCGTTCGTCAGATGAACATGGCTGAACTTGATTCGATCATGCGCCGCTTGCGCAATCTGAGCAAAGCAGCCTGAACCACCCCCCCACCTCAATCCGGGCAGATTCATCCCCTGCCCGGACCCCCTTACTTGATTTAATGATTTAATGATTTAATGTTTCTATGATAATTGACGGCCACCAAGATCTGATCTGGTATTTAGAAAACAAACCGCTGGATCAATCGCTACAAACTAATCTCGAGTTATTACGCCAAGCCGACGTCTGTGTCTGCTTTGGTTCTATTTTTGTTGATAATGAGCAAGAACGCTGTGACCCCACTGTCGTGTCTGACGAGATCGAAAAGTATCTAAACTTCATTTCTCAAAATAATTTAATCTTAATCCAAAACCAAAACGACCTCGACCGCGCCTTAAATAGCGGCTCCCTTGGGCTCCTGCTCCATCTTGAAGGAGCAGATGCTTTGCAGGAGAAGAACTGGCAGGAGTCACTTGAGTGCTGGAAAGCTGCGGGTCTAAGGTCAGTCGGAATCGTTTGGAATAACCAAAACGATCTGGGCTCAGGTGCCTCTGTCGGGAGTGACGCCCGTAAGGGCGTTATCTCGAACCAAGGTCTAACCACTCTCGGCCGCAAAGTGATTCAATGGCTTGATCAAAATGATATCATTGTAGATCTGTCACACATGAACGAACAGACATTTTGGGATACGTTGGAGATTGTGCAAAACCCACCGATCATCACTCACGGCAACGCTCGCTTTTATTCTGACAAGATCAGAAATTATTCTGACGATCAAATAAAAGCTGTGGCTGAACGCGGTGGACTGATCGGAGTGTGCCTAGCTCCGAGTTTGATCCGAGGCGACCGCCCAGCAACCCTGAACGATATAATTGTCCAGATTGAATATTTAGTTGAAGTAGCTGGGATCGATCATGTGGCTTTCGGATCTGATTTTGGTGGAATCACTGCTGACCAACTGATCCCAGGTGCTGAGCAGGTGACAGTTTTGCCGACAATTCTTAAAATGCTTCGCGCTCGCGGATGGTCAGAGACAAACCTCAAACAACTAGCTTGGAAAAATTATTCACGATATCTAAAAAATCGACTCCCGTAGTTTCGGATTTCGATATTCTTATTTCGGATTTTATGCTCCTCGGCATTATCGGAGGCATGGGACCGGCAGCCGGATATGATCTGGCACAAAAAATTGTTACAGCCACATCAGTTCAGTCTGATGTTGATCACCTGCCAGTTCTAGTTGCCTCCATTCCTACAATTCCAGACAGAACCGAAGCCTTATTTCTTGAAGGGTCAAATTTTGTGCCAGCTGTGGTTGATGTTGGGCAACGCTTAGTGCAGGCTGGAGCCACGCATTTAGTCATAGCTTGTAACACGGCTCACGCCAGACTTGATCAAATCAGAGTCCAGTTACCTGTTCCAGTTTTATCTATGCCAGAATTAGTACTGCAACAGGTTGCCGCGCTAGAGCTCAAACAAATAGTTCTGTTTGCCAGTAACGGAACCGTGTTGGCTGACGTTTACAAATCAAGTGCTGTCAAAATAATTGAACCAAGCAGGGCCGAACAAATAATTATTAACGAAGCGATCTATTTGATCAAGGCCGGGCAACTGTCTCAGGGACAGGATCTCTTGATTCCGGTACTAGCACGTTATGAAGAGATTTCAGTCTTGCTGGCTTGTACTGAACTGCCGCTGGTCTTGTCCGAGTTTGAATTTCCGAACGTCCTGGATGCGACACGCTTGTTTGCTGAAAAACTTATCCACAGTTTAAGCTTAAATTCATTCCTTGCGTTCGGTTTTTGTTCGTGTTATGATACGAACAGAAGGCGAATAGCCTTGTTTCATTGACTCATAACTTCCCTACTCATATGCCTCCCCTAACCAAGAAACAATGTGAGGTTCTAGAGTTTATTAAAAAGTTCATTAAGACAAATGGTTTTGCGCCATCTTATCGCGAGATTGCCGACAACTTTGGTCTGTCATCTCCATCAACGATTCACCAACATATCCAAGGCTTGGTAGAAAAGGGCGTGATCGAGATTGATGATACTGGTTGTGCACGATCAATTGAGATTGTTGATCAAAGTGTGTCTGAGCCAGCAGCGCCGAGTGTCTTACTTCCGTTGGCTGGTGTGATCACCGCTGGTGAACCGATTGAGGCAGTTGAGGACAACGAAGCTATGGCTGTTCCTGCAGACTTTGTGGTCGATGGTGATAACTCGTACGTTTTGAAAGTAAAGGGACGTTCAATGATTGAAGACGGAATTTTTGATGGAGACTATGTCGTAGTTGAACGCAATCCTTCACCTAAGAACGGAGATGTGGTCGTAGCCTTGCTCGACAACGCTTATGCGACTCTAAAACGTTTCTACCGTGAAGACACAAATATTCGCTTACAACCAGCCAACTCAACCATGCAACCGATTATTGTTTCTGGAGATTTAAACATCCAAGGTATTGTCCGCGCCGTGATTCGCAAATTCGCGGCAGTCTAAATTGATTCTCTCCCCTTTCTAAGGGGAGACTCAATAGGGGTTCTGCTTAGAGCATCAGAACGGTTGATTAAAATTATCTAAATAACAAACTAAAAACAAAAACATATGTCTACCACTACCCTACGCTATTACTCATCTACTCTGGCTTTCATGGATCGACCGCGACGCATGGAGCGAGCTCGTAAGCGAGCACGGACCAAGTTGTCCCGCCGTCGCTTCCGCCGCAGTGTCCGAAGTTTACTTTCAAGGACATAACATTAAAACCCGAGCAGCTGCTGGTCTGTCATCTGGCGTTTCGCATATGATCGCTTACTCCTCCTGGCGGGCGTATGCTTGAGACGTGATGACGGGCCGCCATTTGCTCGGTTTGTTAACTTGTCAGAATATACTGACCTGTTATAATAGTTCTAGTTATGGATATCAGTTGCCACAACTTGAACAGCTATTATTATCTCTTTAGTCCGACAAGGGTCTAAAAGGGATTTTAATTAGCTAAAATTTCGATCAGGCTCTTGTCGGGCCTGGTTTTTGGTTTTGTTCCTTTACCCTGCTGCTGGAGGTAAAAATGCGCTGGGATAAGCTCGAAGTTGTCAAACACGAAGGTGTTCTTCCCTTTGATGAAGCGTTCGTCCGTGAGGCCAATCAGGTTACGGCTGCAGCCTTTGGCTATCCGGTCCCGCTCCAGGAAACCTACGACCATCTGGCCGAGTCTAACCTGGGCCACTTCGTCTACATCGAGGAAGATGAGGAGCGCAAGTTGATCGCCTATGCTCTGAACTACCTGTTCGAGGTGGAAGTGGGTAACCAGACCCTGCGCGTCAACTACTTCTCCAGTGCCTTCATTCTCACTGGCTTCCGTCGCGATCTGCTGCTGTACAAATGGCTGGGTAGACTACGGTTGATGCAAAACGAGGATATCATCCTCGTACGAACCCAAAGCCCGATCGTCATATCCTTTTTCACCTGGCTATGTGAGTTAGCCCGTATGCGTCTGGTCAGTCATCTGGATGACACAGTAGTACCAGACGGAGTCATGGCTGCGCTACAACACAAGTTCGGAGACACGACCATGATCTGGCCTGGAGTGTACGGTCGGTGTCTTACTGGTGAACCGGTTGAGCCCAAGACTCCACTGGCCCAGCAGCTCTCATCAAAAATCGACGTCACCGCTGGTGACGCCATCATCTTGGTCGGGATTCACTGACCTTCTCACGCTCGAGCCCTTGCTCGAGCGTTCCTCTTTTTAAAACTCCCCTTCAAGAATATGAGCCGCTGGATCTGGGTCGCCGTCATCAGGTTCGATAGTGATAACTACGAGAGGATAATCTGAGTAAGTTTCTCCGAATTCCCCAAACCACTCAAGCACCCATTCCCCACTTTCATTTTGCACCATGTCACCAGTGGAGAAAAAATCAAATGGTGACTGACGGACTAGCCAGCCTTCGTAAAAATAATTTTCCCCCGGAGCTGGCATATAAGCTTTGACCACGTGCCGGAAGAACCCGTCCTGGATTTCACGTGACGCTTCACCACTAGACGAGCCGCCAGACACGTCAACAAGTTCGGTCGTATCGACCTGACCTGGGGTCATGGCGGGCTCAGTAACTTGGGTGTTGGTTTGAGTTTGGGAGCGGGAATCTGAGACCACAGTGCTAGAGATATTTTCTTCGACACTATTCTCTTCGCCACCAGAACGGAACCAGAACAGGCCGATGATAAAAATAAAAACTAAAGCCGCAACCAAGAGCATCCATTTCGGAGCTCGGGGTCGACGCTTCTTACTTCCCATGTATGATGTTGGTCTTGGCATATTTCAGACGGGAACAAGTTCCCTGAGAAGATCTTCGAATACTTCTCAGCCAACTTGTTGGCGTTAAGACATGGCTTCCTTCTTCATTTTGGTTGGCATCTTTTCAATCGCATACCGCAAGGCTGTCCGTGGCATTTTGTGTTTGTATTTTACCACAAAATCGAACACAGCTTGCTGATTATCCTCGGCCGCGGCCTTGAGCATCCAACCATAACCTTTCTGTACTAGATCATCTTTGTCCATCATCAGCTTCTTGGCTACCCAGAAGATATCATCTAGATTCCCTTTGGTAACATAGAACGACCTGTGCGTAGTAATAAAACTCACCGCAGCGGCTCGTCGCATCCAACGGTTATTTGAGCTTGTCCATTGTTTCACCTTTGGTGTCAGACTGGGATACATTTCCATCAGATCATGCATCGGATGAGTACAGAAATCATCAATCTTAGACCAGTTATTAAAATACTCACTGATCCAACGTTCGAAAATCTTAAAGTCCGATACCTCGAACTCTTTAGTAAATTTACGAATCCACTGAGTCCCGATCGTCGTCTCCTCCTGAATGTTTGATTGATATAATTCTTCGCACAACTTAAAAACCTCGTTCTTTGACATCCCTTCGATCTCTTTCCAGTACTCACGAGCAATCTTGCGAACGATTGGT
>CAYZPO010000017.1:0-19008 GCA_964480695.1 uncultured Gammaproteobacteria bacterium
GAATTTGCCAAGTAGTCATGTTGGTGTGAATGTGGTCAGCCAAAGTATCAAGGATTTTGTTGATCCGACCGGGACTGATCAAAGTACGTGCAGAAAAAACCTCATCTTTGACCGCCATCATTACTTTTTGTTGTCGACGAGCACGAGCAAAGTCTGATCCTTCACCGTTGTTGCCATGGCGTGAACGAACATATTTCAAAGCTGTATCTCCGTCCATGTGTTGCCAACCTTCTTCAAATGAGATTGTTTGTACTAGATAATCATCGGTTGGATATTGGGTGTCAGTGAAAGACTGCTCAACATAAACATCAACTCCACCTAGATCATCAACCAGATCAGCAAAACCATCAAAATCAATCTTGACCCAATAATGAACATCCTGGCCAATTAAGTTACCAATGGTTTCAGCTGTGAACTCTGGTCCACTGCCATCTTCAGCCATTTCACCAAAAGCGTTGATGTTATTGATTTTGCGCCACTCGTATCCAGGAACGTACACGGTCAGGTCGCGCGGAATAGACAACATTCCGACTTCATCAGTCGAAGGTCGATAACTAGAAAAGATAATTGTGTCTGTTAATTCCGGACCGTCATGTCCAGCCCCACCAATTCCTAGAGCCAGGAAATTGATCCGATCCTCTTCTTCACCAGCTAGAACTTTGTCCTGCGAAGTGACCAAACGTTTGATTGTGTCAAAAAAGGTCTCATCTTCAGAGTCACCACTGATTGTTATTTGATGTGATAGGGCAGCAGCAGACAAAGCAGAAACGATTAGGACAACCAAAAAAATGCGGCCAAAAAAACTCATTGGCCGACGCTTAGTCGAGTCAGTGTCGTACTTGCGTTTTAAAAAGTCAATGTCGTGTTTGTCCATAGTCAAAGTCTCGGATATTATAGCTTTCTTTAGCTTATTTGCCAAGAGGATAATCTAGTCCTAGGGTCTTGATTTTTTAGCCAAAATGTGCTATCATGTGTTCGTTAAATTGAAATATCAATATGGTTAGAAAAACATCAATGGAGGTAGAAGCAATAGAGCCGACCATGACAGGTGCGTCGAGTTCGGATCTTGAAAGAAGTGCTGACTCGTCTTTTGGGTCATTAGAGAGATTGGCTACAGATAGCATTGATTCCAGTTTTGCCAAAAATCTTGGTTTACCGGTTTTCGAGGGTGAACATACTTTTGATGATTATCAACTTCATCTTGGAGACCAGGTTTTAGCTGAAGCGATTGGACAGGAACTGTTTGACTCTTTGAGTGTTAATGAAAAAAGCTCAATGACTCAGGCAGTGCGTGAAATAATGCTTAACTCTTCTGAAATCCATACAGACGAAGGGGCTCATAGAGCCCATACTAAGGAGTTGGCCACAATGTCAGATGATGAGTTATTTGATCGTTTTTCAGAAATCGTTGCCTCAGGGCGAGGGTTGTTGTCTCCAAATCCAGTAGAAACTTTTGGTGAATATCGTCGTCGATTAGGTGAAGGATCATTATCTTATGCATTGAGTAAGGATTATCTTGATGATGATTTAGGGCTTGATGATGATTTGGAGATCAGAGAAGGATCAGCTCTAGTTGATCTTATGAGAGAAAGCATTGAAAAACGTCTTAAAAAAGCACTTCTAGGAGCTAAAAATATTCAAGCAAAAGAGATTATTTCAGGGTTCTTAAAAATGTTGCCACAAATGAAAGATGCAGAGATTATTTCTAGATTTGACCAGGCTCTTACTGCATCTCGTAGAAAAAAGGCCTTAGCTTTAGCCAAGGATTTACTTCATGCTGATGATTATGAAGTTTTGGAAGCATTGGCTAATCGTATGGATTTAGCAGAGGTGTCCCAGTTGCGAGATAAATTAGAGCAGGTTGAAAAAAATAAAGACGAAATGGATACTGTAGAGTTTATGGGAGATGATGAGCCTGAGGAACTTGATGTTGAAAGCCTTGAATCAGACACCGGAACAGAGTCAGGTGTTGAGTTAATAGTTCCCCCAAACGTGGTTCATCCGGCTACAGATGTAGGGGATAATCGACCACAGCCAGGAGCCTAAGGGCTTGACAAAGTTTAAATATATTGCTAGGGTGACTAGCCGTGAGTTTTGCGGCTGGTCATTTGTTTTTGGGGGTGATTGGAGTTAGAACGATGTCGGCTTCATTGAGAAGAGTCAGATCTGACCTGATGTCTGGGACACATGGCCCAGAGCGGGCTCAGCTGTTCATGGCAATCCAGCTCGATTACATGGCCTTCCTGCGTGAGCATGATTCGATCCTGGACAGTAATCCGGAGCTACGGCAGGAGTTCGAGAAACGCTTTGGTGAGTCGTCAGGTTCGTCTCACCTGGAGCGAGCCTTGGCCATCTGGGGCCTGATCCTACTCGAGGACCTACCTTTGATCACCAAGCGGGCAGCCCAGAACGCTGTGGCCTTGCCTAGTGACCTGAATACGGTCAGGCGTGTCGACGAGCATCATTGGTATGTGGCGGACAAACAGGCTTACCTGGCTTTCCGGATCGCTGCCTACCTCATCCGTCACCGTGGCCGGCGCGACTACTTCCGACAGCGGTTCGGAATGCTCTACCGCATGATCAACGAACAGCGCAAGTTGGAAGCGCACTAGCGCCTCACGCGCGGCGCCCCTACACAAACTCGCAGACGCCCCCCCTGGGCGTCTGTTCTCGTTTAAATGCCCTTTACCCACGACCCCTTGAATAATCTGAAATTTGTGATAGAATGGGAGTAACTTTATCGTTTGATTATGTTTAAATTTGAGCGAGATTTAGATACATTTTGGCATCGCAAGCTTGGTCCTACTTTAGGTGCCATAGCTTTGTTTATCCTAGAGGTGGTTCAGATCGTGATTATTTCTGCTGCTATTATCATCCCGATCCGTTATTTTCTGATCCAGCCGTTCTATGTTAAAGGAGCCTCAATGGAACCAAACTATTACGATCATGAATATCTGATCATTGATGAGATTAGTTATCGCTTCCGTGAAGTGGAACGAGGCGAGATTGTAGTTTTCCGTTATCCGATTGACCCAAGCCAGTTTTTCATTAAGCGAGTTGTCGGTCTTCCAGGAGAAACAGTCGAGGTTTCAGAAGGCAAGGTCACGATTTATAATTATGACAATCCGGCAGGTATTGTACTTGAAGAAGAATATCTTGATTTAGAACCAACTTATGGAAAAAAGAAAACCGTTCTTAATGAGGATGAATATTTTGTCCTTGGAGATAATCGCGATGAGAGCCTAGACTCTCGTCGTTTTGGTCCGATTCGTGAGTCTGACGTTGTTGGACGGGTTTGGATAAGAGGCCTACCTCTTTCACGAGTTGGAGTTTTTGATTTACCTGAATATAATCTTTAATCTATGCCCCCAAAGAAAAGCACAGCTGTAAAGAAGAGCACAGCCAAAACCAAAGCGAAAAAGAATGATAAGGAGGAAAAGCCAAAGCGTCGAGTTAAGACCCCGGAGTTGTTGCGAGGTTTCCGAGATATCCTACCTGACGACCAGTCGTACTGGGAACATTTGCGTGAACGGGTTAAGCATTTTGCCCAGGCTTACAGTTTTCAACGTATGAATACGCCGATTGTTGAAGATAAGGATCTATTTATTCGTACAGTAGGGAAGCAGACCGATATTATTGAAAAAGAGATGTACGCTTTTGAGGCGCCAGGAGGGGAGAAAATTGCTCTTCGACCTGAAATGACTGCTTCTTTTGCACGGGCCTATATTAATCATGGGATGTTGAATTTACCGCAGCCAGTGAAGTTGTGGGACATGGGTCCGTTGTTCCGTCATGATCGTCCGCAGGCTGGTCGTTATCGTCAGTTTCATCAGTTCAATTTTGAAGCCTTCGGTTCTGAAGAACCAATTATTGAAGCACAGATGATGGTTATGTTGCATTCATTGTATAAAGATCTGGGACTTGATGTTGTTATGCAGGTTAACTCAATTGGTACGGCTGACACACGACAGGAATATAAAGTTGAATTAGTAGCTTACTATCGATCAAAAAGAAATCAGATCTGTGAAGATTGTAAACGTCGTTTGCAAAAAAACCCATTGCGTTTGTTGGATTGTAAAGCTGATGAGTGTCAAGAAATAAAAGCTGATGCACCACAAATCGTGGATTGGCTGGATGAAAACTCAAAGAACCACTTCATGCATGTGTTGGAATTTTTGGATGAAGCTGAGGTACCGTATCAATTAAATTCACAATTAGTACGTGGCCTGGATTATTATAATCGTACAGTGTTTGAAATCTATTTGGTTGATGAAGATGAGGACCGGGCACAAAGTGCTTTGGGGGGTGGTGGACGTTATGATGGTTTAGTTGAACTTTTAGGTGGTCGGGAGGGAACTCCAGGATGTGGTTTTGCCATGGGAATGGAACGAACAGTAATTGCTATGCGTGAGGCTGGGGTTGAGGTTCCTGATCTGCAACAGGCTGATGTTTTCTTTGCTCAGCTTGGAGACGCGGCTCGTCGTCGTGGGCTTAAGATGTTTGAAGAGTTCCGTAAGGCTGGAATTAAGATTACTGAGGCTTTTGGTAAAGGTGCCCTTAAGACGCAACTTGACCTGGCTAATAAGCTGGGAGTAAAGTTTACTCTAATTTTAGGTCAAAAAGAGGTTTTGGACGACACGATTATTATCCGTGATATGGAATCTGGATCTCAGGAGATCATTGATGCTAAAAAGATATTAAATATTCTGGAAAAGAAGCTAACAGAAAGGGCTTGACGCCTTTCTGGTTTTAGGCTAAACTCTGGACACTATGGCTGAAGTTAAACGAAAAAAAGGAGAAAGTTTTGAAAGTCTACTGCGACGTTTTAACCGACGTATTCAGCAGGGTGGACGCATTCTTCAGGCTCGAAAAATTCGCTTTCATGAGTCAAAAAAGAGTAAGAATGCCAATAAAGCCTCTGCTTTGCGTCGCCTTCAGATTTCTGCCAAGCGCGACTATTTAGAGCGCATTGGTCAGCTTCCTGAGGACACTCGCCGAGGTAAACGACGACGATAAACTATGTCTTTGCTTGAGACAATTGATAATGATCTCAAAGCAGCTTTGAAAGAGCGCAATGAGCAGGCGGTTTCCACCTTGCGGATGTTGTCCGCTGCTTTGAAGAATAAAAAGATTGATTTACGTCAGGATCTGAAAGAGTCGGATGTGGTTGCTGTGATCAAGACTCAGGTTAAACAACTCAAGGATTCACTGGCTTCGTTTGAAAAAGGTGATCGGGCAGATCTGGCTGAAAAGGCAAAAGCAGAGCTTGAGATTTTACAAAAATATATGCCGAAGGGCATGAGTTCTGAAGAGCTTGAAAATTTGGTCAAAAGTGTGATTGAAGAAACTGGAGCCGCTGGTAAGGGTGATATGGGTAAAGTCATGGGCGCAGTTATGGGAAAAGTTGCTGGCAAAGCTGATGGAGGAGACGTCAAACAGATGGTTGAAAAATTGCTGAGTTAAAAGTTTTGAAAAAGCCAAATGTATCCACATGGGCTTTTTTCTTATTTTAAGGTACAATAAGCCCAGTAAAGCTAAAGCTTTTGCATGCTTAGAGCAGTGCTTAAATATAGGCGATTTTGGGGAATCGCTGCCATTTTAATGGTAGTGACGAGTATTATTGTTTTATTTGCTCCCGAAGTTCTGGCTCAAGAGACAGAACTAACCCAAGTAGGTGAATCAGCTGGGCTGGGAGAAACAAACATCAGGGTTTTTATCGCCAAAATTATTCGATACGCGATCATGTTGGTCGGGGTCGTTTTTTTTGCCATCGTTGTTTACGGCGGAGTTTTATGGATGACTGCTCATGGCGATCCAGAACAATTACGTAAAGCCAAAGCTGTTTTGAAGAATGGAGTGATCGGTTTGTTTATTGTCCTGGCTTCTTACAGCATTGCTTCTTTCATTATCAATGCTTTGTTGCGTGGTGATGGGGTCTGGGGTCCGCAGGATACACCACCAGGGGCTGGGATAGAGCCATTGTCTGGATCACTAGGTTCTGGAATTATTGAAGATCATTGGCCACAGCGCAACGCAATTGATATAGCTCGTAATACCACGATCATTATTACTTTCAAAGAACCGATCGCGATTGAATCACTGACTGATGGAGCCCCAATTGAAAATGGTGATGGAGATGAAGAAACTTTGACTGACAACGTTTGGAATCTAAACTTAGAAAACGTTTTGATTTATCGTAACGAAGATGCTGATGGGGTAGATGCGGGTGACTTGGATCAGATCGCCTTACAGGCTGATGAAGTTCAGGTTATGACTACCCAGGGTCAAACCATCTGGGTCTTTGATCCGGTTGAATATCTAGGTAGTGCACTTGAAGAAACTGATTATACCGTGGCTTTGCAAAGTGGAATTATACGTGATGACGGCTTTGATGCTTTTGTTGGTAATTATTCTGAAGGTTACGAATGGTCGTTTGAGGTTTCAACTGAGATCGATATTACGCCGCCGCATGTCAATAGTGTGCTGCCAGGTCATGGAAATGAGATGGATCGGAATATTGTGGTTCAGATCAACTTTAATGAGGCGATTGATCCAACTTCGGCCAGCGGTGTCTTTAACGAAGGGTTTGAAAATATTTTAGTTAACTACTCCACGATTGACGAAGTGATTCTAGATGAGTTTGTTGATGGGACTTGGACTATTTCCAATGGTTACCAAACGGTTGAGTTTGTGACTTTTGATGCTTGTGGTGAAGATCCTTGTGGAGACACGATTTATTGTTTGCCAGCTAGTTCGTATGTGACAACGACGGCTTATGCTGCGACTCTTGGTGATGAACCACCAGAGGCCGCTGGTTTCCCATATGATGGTGTGGTTGATGTTTGTGGTAATTCGCTGGATAGTGGTCGTGGTAACTTTAACGATGAAATTAATGGCATTGTTAGCAACGATACAGACGGAGTGGCTGATGGACCAGACGCGGATAACTTCGCCTGGCGCTTTGCTACCACAGCAGATGTTAATGTCACCTCACCAAGTATTGAAAGTATCGCGCCTGATGAATATGAGCAGGAGGTTGCTCTTGATGCCCCGATCGAGTTTATGTTTACTGGTACTGATTATGTCGGGCCAAACGGAGATGCCGGGGTAACGATCATGTCGTCGACTCTGAGCAGTTCTAACATTTCCTTGATCCCTTTCCAAGATCCAGATTTAACGCACGAGCTTTGGTATCGCATTGAAAAACAGGATTTGTACGCCGGTTACGCTGAAGAGCCGCTTCAAGACGGAGATGCGGTAACGGCCACGGTCGGAATTATTGATCATGGCTTGTTCTTGGAAAGCGATGAAGATGCGAACGAGATTTGGTTCTACTATCCATGGATTACAGAAGATGTAAAAAGTTCATATCAGATCTGTTTCTATCCGGCTTACGGGCCACCAGTAAGTAACTATTGTGGTGTTGATGATGAGGGTAGCCCAAGCTGCTGTTATTTGAATCCTGACGTTGAATGTTCTATTCCGTAATTTAGTTCATGCACGAACGATTTAAAAAATTATTTCCTTTAGCCATCGGGATTGCGATCGTTGGACTCTTTTTGGTGTGGGCACCTCCGGTATTCGCTCAAGAATTCGATAATGCAATTGATGAGACGGCTTTTGAAACTTTTGCTGAGCAGGCTGGCTTCGGTGGAGCAGCTGATATTCGAGTGATCATTGCTCGTCTGATTCGGACAGCTCTGACTTTTGCCGGGGTGGTTTTGTTTGCTTACGTTGTTTATGGTGGTGTTCTTTGGATGACTTCGCAAGGTGAAGTAGACAAGATAGCCAAAGCCAAAAGAACTTTGTTGAACGCCATTATTGGTGTCGTTATTATCTTGTCTTCTTGGGCCATTACCACTTTTGTTATTAATAGTTTGGTTGGTGCGGTTACCGGTGGAGGTGGTGGAGATGACCCCGGTGATATCTGTCCACCTTATTGTGGCGATGATGATAATCCATATTATGATGATCTAGTTGCTGAAAGTTATGGGTGCCTGGAGGGCTTAGACGAGCCTTTGATGAATATGAACGTGGTAGTGACTGTATTATTTAATCAGGATGTAGATGAGGATACAGTTGAAGCTAACTTTAAAATTTATAAAGATGGAGTGGATGAAGTTTCTGGTACATATGATGTTGGAGATGAATCTGTAAGCTTCACCCCAGAGGCCTTGTGTGATGGATACGTTGATGAGTATTGTCTTGAACCAGACCAATTTTATACAGTGGAGCTTGGTGTTGGTTTAGATAGTGTTGATGGAGATGGAATTGATTGTGATCAAGGTTCAGGATGTTATATAGAGTTTACAACCGGTAATTTGGTGGATACTGATGATCCAGAGGCGATCATGGTTTATCCAAACGATGGGCAGAATATAGAGGTAAATTATCCGACTGATCTACAGGCTCTAGCTAATGATGACGGTGGACTGAACCGAGTTAGCTTTTATCTTGATGATAGTTTTGAAGATAGCGGGGTCGAGCTGGATGCTGAGAACGATCCTGGTCTGTACACTGGGCTTTGGGATAATCCTGAGTTAGGAGATCATGAAATTTATGCCCGGGCGTACGATTGTGCTGGTAATCGCGGCGAGTCAGATCCGATTGATGTTGAGGTGCTGGTAGCTCACTGTTTTAATGGGGAACAAGATGAGGATGAGGAGGGTGTTGATTGTGGCGGGGCTGATTGTGATGCTTGTGACGGGGAGTCCTGTGTTGATGATGGTGATTGCGAGGGTGGTATTTGTGAGAACGGAGTGTGTGTAGGGTATCCGGCCATTACCAGTGTTTCTCCAGGAGCTGGAGTTGATGGTAACTACGTCAGTATTGCAGGTACTAATTTTGGAGATGACATTGGAACAATTTATTTCTTAGGGACAGACACAGACGGTGATGGTGAAGCCGAGGGTGATGATGATGATCAAGAAGCACCGATGACTTCTTGTGATGATCCTTGGACCTCAACTTTGGTTTTGGTTGAAGTGCCAACTGACGCTGAGGGTGGACCGATCAAACTGATCACTGCTCCAACTGAGAACGCTCCGGAAGGTATGTCTGACCGAACCGATGACTTGGATCGAGGAACCTTGATTTCTGATTTTGTCATTGATGAAGTGGTTCGACCAGGTCTGTGTCCGCTTGATCCAGACCAGGGTTTGCCAGCGATTACAGTTCAGGCCGCAGGTAAGAATTTTGGGGTTGATGAAGCTGCTCTGTATTTTCTTTATGGACCGCAGACTTATGAACCCACAGTTTACTACCAACGAGAAGATACTTTGATTGAGTTTAGGGTTCCACCGTTGTCAGCGGGTGAATATGACGTTCAGGTGTTTGTTGATGGTGAGGGATCTAATGAAGTGACATTTGAAACCTTGTCAGTTTCGGAGGATGAGGATCCGATTATCAATTATGTCGATAGTGGCCGTCTGGCATGTACCGATAATGTGAATCTGGCTTGTATCGAGGATGATGACTGTACTGATGTTTGTGATTTACTTAGCATGCCCCCTGTTTGTGAAAATGACCCTTTAACATCTTGTACCCAGAACGCGGACTGTGAGTTCGGAGCATGTGATGATGCTGGTGACACTGGTCCGATCGGCCAGTATGTCACAATTTTCGGATCTGGTTTTGGGGATGATGTAGGTTTGGTCTATTTTCGACACGACCTAGATGATCTGGACGCAGACACGGTTTTCCCAGCAATCTGTGAAGACAATAATTGGACTGACACTTCAGTTACGGTCAAAGTACCAACTGATGCTGTGACTGGTGATCTACATTATATTTGGTTGCAACGCGGTGGTGATTATGCAGTTAGTAACGAAGTTGAATTCGATGTACTCGACGGTATGCCTGGGCCAAGTATCTGTGCTATCAACCCAGAGTCTGGTCCAGAAGGAACAGATGTCGAGATGTATGGAGAAGATTTTGGTTATGCTACTGGAACAGTGGAGTTTTGGGAAGATCAGGAAGTATCCCCAACCGTCTGGAATGATGATCAAGTTGATGCCACAGTTCCTAACGAAGCAGTGACCGGTCGGGTTTATGTTTTTGCAGATGGTGAACGTTCGAACCCAACCAACTTTACCGTTGCTGACTGTAACGAAGAGCCAGATGTGTGTGCTCAAGATGCGGTTTGTTGTGAGGACGGGACCTGTGATGATTCAGCACCGTATTGTGAAGATGCTTCAGTTAGCTCTGAATATGTTTGGCATTTTTCAACCGGCGAGATTCCGCCAGCTCCAGAATTAATTACGGAATGTGTTCAAACTCCGGACGTGGTCATTAGTCCAACGCCTTACTATGTTTGGGAAGGTGGGGAAGAAGCTTGTGTTAACTCTCGTATCCAAGCTTCGTTTGTAAATACGGTTGAAGTTTGGATGGGGTCGATTAATGCTAATACCGTTTTTGTTCAAGCTTGTGCAGACAGTCTGTGTGAAGATGACTATCTAGAAGATCCAGTAGCCGGAACATTTGATACTTCAGTTCAAAACACTTTCTTCTTTGATGCAGACGAGTTTTATGAAGTGGACACTTGGTATCAAGTGACTTTGCTTGGAGCTGGAAATGATGAAAGTGTTCAAAGTGTTGATTACGTTCCTTTGGAACGAGATTATGCTTGGACTTTTCAGACTCGAGCCGAAGCCGAAGAATGTGAGATCGAAGACGTTTACGTTACTCCATCTGAAATAGTTACCCTGACTGAGATCGGTGACGATGAAGTTTTTGGTGCCAGTCCGGTTGGTCCGTATGAGTGTCAGCTTCTGATCGATAACGATAACAACTGGGTTTGGGAGCTTTTCTATGGCGGTGTGGCTGATGTTTATTCTTTGGTTGACTTTTTAGCTAATTTACCTCAGGAATACAACGCTACGGTTCAGGCTGTGGCCGAGACCGAACAAGATCATAATATTTTGGTCCAGGCCAGTATCCTTGAGGAAGGTGTGTCTGACCACGGCGAACTGATCGTTGATTTTGACGAACCTTCGATTGTTGGCTGGGAACCTGATTGTGATCAGGCCTGTGTGAACTCAGAAATTTTTATTGTCTTTAGTAATCGACTAGAAGGTTCAAGTATTGAGGGCAATTATGACGTTTATAAATGTACTGATGCTGCCTGTTTAGTTGGTTTGACCCAGGAGACCAACATGGCTTTTGTTTATAACGTGGTGGATGATCATGGTGAAATGACTTTGGTTAACAATGACGGTGACTGGGATGGTGGTTCATTTTACCGAGTAATTATTCGCGGTGATGATCCATTGACTATAGGTATAGTTGAAGGAATGCAATCTTACAGCGGGGTCGGTCTTAACGTGACTGGTGAGCTTAGTTACGGTAATGACGCTTCCTGGATTTTTGGAACAAAGGAAGATACTACACCGTGTGGTATTGAAAGGGTGGAGGTGTCTCCGGAACAGGCGATCATGAGTCATGTTGGTGAAAGACAAGTGTTCCAGAGCTCAGCTTATGGCGCCCCTGACGAGTGTTCTGTTTCTGGACAACGTTTAACGGCCAATAGCTATCCATGGAGCTGGGAGATTGCTGATGTAGAAACTATCGTTAATGGTGTTCCAACAGCGTATACCATCGCTGAATTTAATCCGGCCTTGATTAACACCACTCTTGATCTACCTGACGGATGTACTACTCAATGCTTGCACACTGGTTCTGAACCAGGTGTGCCGGTTTGTGGTAACGGAGTAGTTGAGTATTGGTTTGATGACTCTGATCTTGGAGGTGAGGATTGTGATGATGGCAACACTATGTCTGGTGATGGTTGTTCTTATGTTTGTTTGAATGAAGGCTCGACTGTTATCGGAGCAACCTGTGGTGATGGGGTGATCGACGTTGATGGGGAAGAATGTGAGGATGGCGCTCTTTGTGGTGATGGTAGCACCAGCTGTACCGTCGGAGCCGGAAATTGTAATGCTCTTGGTCCTGGTCTTTGTGAGGATGAGACTACTGTCTGTCTTGATGATGCAGATTGCGTGGGAATTGATAACGAGATTTGTGTTGGGGCCAATCCAGAATATCGAGTCTGTGCTTCTGTCTCCAACGATGGATGTTCTTCTGAGTGTCTGCGCGAAGGATCAGAGACTGGAAATACCACCTGTGGTGATGGGTTCGTTAACGTGGATCAACTAACCGGTGTGGGTGAGGAGTGCGATGACGGCAATGCTTTATCTGGTGATGGTTGTTCCTCAGTTTGTTTGAATGAGGGTTCACAAGATGATGATGCGGTCTTTGCGGTGTGTGGAAATGGAGTGGTTGAAGATGGGGAAGATTGTGATGACAGTAATTATGATAACGGTGACGGTTGTTCTGAAAACTGTCTTAACGAAGGATATAGTCCTTCTTTAGGTAACGACTGTGGTGATGGAAGTGTTGATTTTGCTGAGGGTGTTGGTGGTGAGGATTGTGATGATGGTAACACCGAAGACGGTGACGGATGCTCCAGTGATTGTTTACTCGAAGGTTCTTCATATTTGTACGATAATCCTTCTTTCTGTGGTGATGCTGAGCTTGAAGATGAGACTGGTGGTGAAGAGTGCGAAGCTTCAGCTGGAGATTTAGCCGGGGATGAGGTAGGTCCGTATGATCCATGGCAGTTGGTTGAGATTGCGGTTGATGCTCCAGAAGCGGTTGAAGTCACTGGTGAGAATCCGCTCATGACTGATCTAACAGCCACAGGAGAAGATGATTATGCCAATACTGAGATTGGCACAGCTTCGGTTGGACTTTATTGTTCTTGTGACACTGACCTTTCTTGTGGAGCAAATACTGAGTATATTGGTTGTGGGCTTGGTGGTTGTTGCTTTGTGCGTTCAAGAGTAATTTTTGAACCAGATGATGATCCTGAGATTTGTCGCAACGCTTTGCTTTCTATGCAGTTTGATCAGACCATGGATCAGAACAGTATGGACGACAACATTATTTTGGTTTATCTGGGTCCTGACGCGGACGGTGATTTCGTGGCCGATGAGGCTCTGCTCGAGTGTCCAGATGGTTACGTTGATTATCCACCTCCTGAACCAACGACTAAATTAGATGGTCCGTGGTATGCCAAAGCCTGGCAATGGGTTAAGCAAAAGGTAATGCGAGTCTTTGGGCATGATGCTTTGGCTGTGGATCTTGAGGCCTGTGTTCTTGAAGGTAGCTTGCAGGTTAGTGAGATCGCTGAGGTTGGTTCAGAAGTGGTTTACTTTTATGGCCAAGCCTTAGAGGCTAATGGGCTTTATCAGTTAGTTATTGCCACGGACGTTGATCCTTATGAAGACGAAAACTACACCGCAGTTTATAATATTGGAGTCCTGAGCTCTACTTTGGTAACCATGGTCGGTGACGGTGGTGCTCAGTACGGCTTTGATAACACTCAGTATGCACAGTTTGTAACCGGAACTGACATTTGTGAGTTAGATTTGGTTGAGGTTCAGGATTTGGATGAAGACAACCCAGGAATCTTTTTGGAGGCTGGTGAGGTTCATGCTATTCAGGCCCAAGCCTTGAATGTTAATGGCGTTTATGTTGAAGCGATTCAGGAGCTGCCTGGAGTTTACGAATGGGACTGGGATTGGATCACTGAGATTGATGATGAAGATGACGATAATGTGTTGGATCATGTTGAAACTGGCGATGAACATATAGTTGATTTAATCACCCAGGATCCAGCTATTGAAGGAGAAGAATCGGTTATTGCCATGGCCACAATTACAGTCGATACCCTCTTCGAGAGTGAGGGTGAGGTCACAACAGGTTCTTATGAAGAAATTGTTCTTTTGTGTGAGAATCCTTGGCCAGCTGTAGGTCATTTCCCATTCAAGGACACAGAAGAAGGTGATGCTGATTTTGAACTAGCTGTGTCTGAGAACGATGATGTTAGCGGTGATTTTGGTCCGTCGATTCACGAAGACGATCCATTATTGTTAAACTGTGGTGACACAGTTTGTGACATTGGGGCTGGTGAGTCTCTGTCGAGCTGTCCGTCTGATTGTACCGCTTACTCTAATTTCTCTTTCTATTACTGTCGCGATGCAGGTGAACAGAATAATACCGAGGATGATCTGCCGGCCCTATCTGTGATTGAGGCCCCGAATCCACCGGTTGATGGTGTTTTCCGAGAAATTCTTTTTACTGTTCAAGGCGAAGGATATTCTGACGCTATCGGAGTTCGCTTAGCCTCGAACGAAAATTATTATTCACCTGAGGATTGGTTCTACTCTCAGGAGTTTTCCGGAGGCACCAGCGAAGAGGGCTTGGATGATTATGATGGGGTTCGGGTTGATCGTACCTTGTACGTGAGCGCGGCCAATCAGGTGAGTGACATTTATCCTAATATTTACGCCATCGCTTACAGTGAAAATGCAAATGAAGAAACGGTTGAGATTTACGATCAGGTTTTAGATAACTGGTCCTTTAACGCCAACACCATGGAGATCGGCGACGAGGAGGTTGATGTGATTCCTGATATCGAGCTGTGTTATGAGGTTAATAATGACGGCACCTTGTCTGGACCGTTAGTGGTTGATGATGTTGCAATTGCCTGTGAGCACGATGCGACCTGTAAAGCACTTGATGCTGAAAGTATCTGTGCTGACAATAAAGCCAAGTTACAACGTGATCTCGGGCGCTTGACTGATTTTCGAACAATGATGAGTCTTTTAGAAAGTTATGGCGAAGAGAACCGACATTGTTCAGTAACTAAAGGTGAATCATGTTCAGTGGATGAGAACTGTCCTGATGGTGAGGAATGTGTAGACACGGTTCCAGAACTGGATGTAGGAACTTTCCTGCGATCTCGTTCCTACAGTGTCTGGCCATCCTGGCAAGCTCAGTTTGCCAATGCCCTTGGTACAGCCTTGCCAACAGATCCTTTGAATAATTTAGTTGATTGTCCTGAAGGATATGATGCTGATAGTTGCTGGAACAGCGTTTCTTCTGAATTTACATGTAACGAATATTCACATACTTATAGTTATCGCAGTATTGGTGGTGAAGAATACGAGCTTTCAGGAGATCTTGAATATGACGCGGCTCCGTGGGCTTATGCTATTGACGATGACGTTGATAACTATCCAACGATTTCTCTTGGACACGCTGCTGAAGAGGAAGATGGTTTTGAGGTTGATTGGAACTGTGCTGGTGATGTCCTGGGAATTTCAGCTGATTGTGGAGATGGAGTGATCGGTGATGGGGAAGACTGTGAGGTCGGAGATACAGAGACTGTAGACTGTGATGATGGTGACGTCTACATCTGTTTTAATGATTCCGAGCCTTCTTATAACGGAGATACTTGTGACGAGGATGCTGATTGTGGAAACGGAGGTACTTGTGCCAATGGATATACGGATGATGGTGATCCGTGTACTTATGGTGTTGCAGACTGCAATCCGGTGGAAGGTGTGAAGACTGTAACCTGTTGTGATGATAATGAGGATACTTGTCCGTTAGGTAATCCGGGTCCAGAAGCGTGTGAGCGCTCTCAGCTTCCAGAAGAGTCGCCATCAGCCTGTGTCCCATACACTTGTGGTAATGGTGTGGTCGATGGGATAACAGAGATCTGTGATGATGGAGCACTTAACGGGGTTTACGGATACTGTGGTGCAGACTGCACTTATGAAGGCGCGATTTACTGTGGTGATGGCTCAATCGCTGGTGGTGAGGTTTGTGATTGTGGTTATGATGGTAATCATCAACCAGGTACTTGTGGTTATTGGAATGGTCTGTACTCAGTGGACCCAAGTCAAGGTTGTGCCTTTGATTGTTCTGGCAATCCACCACATTGTGGCGATGCTATTGTTAATGACAATGAGGAATGTGATACCGAGACTGAAACATATACCGGTAAGATTTGTGATTCTAACGCTGGCATACAGGCTTTATTGCCGTGTGAAACAGATAGTGATTGTAACGATAACGGTGTTGGAACCTGTGGAACTGAAGCGTTAAATGATGAGTGTGGTCGTTCAACTGTTTGTGTTGACGGAGAACGTCAGGGCATGCCTTGTGCCAATAACGTTGAATGTGGAGCTGATATAAATTTAAATTGGTATACCTGTTCAACCCTTGAATATGATTTGATCCGTACTCGATCGTGTCGTGACTTAGACAATATTTTTGGACAGGATTACGCCTGTACTTGGGGGTATTGGAACTGGATTCGTAATGGTAATGACTGGCATACCTGTTTAACCAGTACTTATTGTGGCAACGGTGAAGTTGATGGGAATGAGGAATGTGATGATGGGAATGAGGTTAATACTGACGAGTGTACCAATGCCTGTTTGGTCAATGTCTGCGGTGACGGTTACGAATATGTTGGTGAAGAGAGCTGTGATTTCGGGGTGGACAACGGTACGCCTTGTGAAGCTCCTTATGATGGTAGCTGCCAGTACTGTACGGTTGATTGTCAGTATCAAACTGTTTCTGGTGGTTATTGTGGTGACCTGGAGTTAAGTGGTAGCGAGTTCTGTGACGGCGACGATAATATATCTTCATATTGTTATGACTCTGGTTCTCCTGGAAGTCGAGACATTGGTGAACCGTGTGATGATGATTCAGATTGTGAAAGCGGCTTTAATTGTTATGGTTTGGAACAGGATGATGTAAATCGAGCTTACCAAGTAGGTTACTGTAACGGTGGTTTTAGGGGTGGTATCAATGATTATGAATACAACGGTGAGCCGTGTTTAGTTGGTTTTGATAATCAGTCATATGACTGTGGTGAAGGGGATGAGGCTGGAGTGTGTGAACCAATGCAGTGTGCTCAGGATTGTGGAAGTTCTTGTCCAGTAACTTTAGAGAGCGGGGCTGTTCTGATTGAGCCAGAAGGTAATAACCCTAGCCCAGCCACTAGTGCTAATCTATATGCTTACGGTTCAGGCGAAAGTCCGGACAGTGGCTCGTTGCACTTCCCATCCTGTCGCATGGCTTCTCAACTATTTGCTGACGTATCCTTTGAAAACCGCGAGGATCCGTATACTGATATTATCTTCGTGACTGAGCTGGCACATACCATGTACGCCCCCTTGGATGATGGTGAACATCGTTTTGAGGTGGCCAAAGATATTATATCCGATGCCATTACCGAATTATTCAGTACATTTGAAGCCGGAAAGCTTAGAGTTGGATTAATCAGTTTTGCTGGGTTAGAAGATTTGGGAGCTACAGCCAACACATCGATTGACCAGTCTTTGACTGATGATATGTACGATCTTTTAGCTGAGATCGACACTTACGCAGTAGATCCTGGTGACACTGGTTTATACGCAGCTACAGCTGACGGAATAAGTCGTGCTCGAAATCACTTTGATGATGAGACTCGTCAGAGAATCATTGTTCTAGTTAATAATGGTTTGCCGGCTTTGAATCAAGATGACGAAAATGACAGCGAGAGCGCTCGTGATGATGCTGTAGATCAAAGAAATATGGCTGTCAATCACGGTATTACTATGTTTTCTCTGGTCACCGCTGACGAGTATGACACTCAAAATATCGGCATGTCGGCCCACTTGTCCAGTGAAGAGTGTGACAATGTCGACTATAACGATCGAGATGAATGTACTAGTCCGACCGGTGTTCCGTATGCTTATCACGCATCAACTCAGGATGAAAGTGAAATAGCCTTTGATGAAATCATCAACACTATCCGTGGAGTGACTATTACTTATACCACTGAACTTTACGATGATGACCCAGTGCTGTCTGGAGGAGTGGTCTTAGAAGGGTTTGGTGTAGCTTTGCCGTTCCCAGCATATTTTGAATGTCTTGATGAAGATGAAGACTTGGCCGTACCAGTAAGAATTGATTTTGGTGGCGAAGGCACGATCGAGATCAGTGATATTCAGACTAATTACTGTCCTTACTAGTATGGCTAATGAATACGAGCAATATTACGTTGAAGAGCCAAAAAAGACCTGGCAGACTGCAGCTATAGTCGCTGGGGCAGTTGTGGTTGGGGTAGTGGTTATTATTCTAGCTGTGGTTTTAGTACGTAGTGTTCGACAAGGGTGGCAGGGTAATCAGGCTGAACAAAATATTGTGGAACGGGTTGAACAACGGATTGAGGATTCTTTGGAAGATTGTGAAGACACCGCAGACCCTGAACAGTGTCAGGCTAGATTGATTCAGAACGAGGCTGAAGGTGGTGGTGGACTAGTCATCTGTGAGATGTTAGAGGGAGAAGATTTTGATGACTGTGTTTTTGGTCTGGCTCGAGATCAGGAAAATGTGGCCTGGTGTGATTATATTGATGAGGAAGAAGATAAATTGGTTTGTCAGAGTGATTTAATTTTACTTGAGGCGCGAGCTACTACCGACTACTCTCTGTGCGAGACGATCCCTCTTGAAGAATGGAAAGAGTCTTGTCAGACTCAGCTATTAGTAATAGTTTTAGATAACGGAACCTGTGAGACTAGTGGAGTCGATTTGGAAACGTGTCAGTTCCATTCCACGATTGAACAAGCAACAGTTGAGGGTGATTTAGAAACCTGTGAGCGATATGAAGAAGAGTATCCAGGGATTTGTTTTGCCACGGTTTATCAGGCTGATAATGATGATGATGGTTTAAGGTTGTGGCAAGAGGAGGAGTATGGTACTTCAGATTTTGATCCTGACTCTGATAATGATGGATATGGTGATTGGAATGAAGTTCAGGCTGGATACAACCCTGCTGGTGAAGGAGTTTTATAAATTCAAATTTAAAATTTTAAGTTTTAGAAATTATGTTTGAAGATCGACAACAAACCGGCTCCGCCGGGGATGAACCTGAAGATATTTTTGCTGGGATTGATGGGGAAGAGAAGAAGCCAGCTCCACCTCCACCAAAGGCTCCTGGTGTTCCTAAGTCACCGCCTCCAGCCAAACAACCTCCGCGAAAAGAGGTTCCAACACCCCCACCGTCTTCATCACCCCCCCCCCCCCCCCCCACCGCAGAGCCAGCCGCCCCACCCCCCTCCGCCCCAACAGGCGGGGAAGGGTGAAAAGTGGTCTTCATTGCTATCA
>CAYZPO010000018.1:0-17764 GCA_964480695.1 uncultured Gammaproteobacteria bacterium
GTTTGATCTTCTCATACGCGTCTTCAGCCGAGGACACTCCACCGCAGCCAATAATTGTGAATCTGTCTCCGTAATTTTTGAAGGCATAACTAATCAGTTTATTCGATCCATCAAATGTTGGTTGTCCAGAAAAATTTCCTTCTCCTGCTTTTGAGATTTCGGTTTGATCAAAATTTGGATTTGATCGATCTTTACAAAGGTTGGAAAAAATGAACCCCTTGATAAAATCATATTCACGAGCAATCTCCATTAACTTCCCAGCCTCTTCTTCAGAAGTCTCTAAATGCATTTTAACAAAGACAGGCTTTTTGTAGTTAAGATTCGACAGGGCTTGGAGTAGTTTTGAAAAACCAGATGGTTTTGAAAAAGTTTCAGTATCTTCTGCGATGTTTACCAGATTTGGGCAACTGATATTTAATTCATAATAGTCAACAAGGTTAGCATCGAGTGCTTTTTTGAAACCAGAGACAACGTCTTGGATTTGATCGTCAAAGCCGAGGTAGCTCCTATTCGTTGACCCAATGCTCATTCCAAACGGAAACGTTTTTTTAGAACCTTGAATATTATTAATACCGACGTCCATGCCTTTGCTTTTGAATCCTTTGTTGACCAACAGAGATTTTGATTTTTCTAATCGACCAAGTCGTGGGGCAGGATTGCCTTTATATGCTTCATTAGTGATGGTCCCGACAGTGTGAAATCCAAATCCGACAGAGGGAATAATATTTATAAGTTTTGCATTGTAATCAAAGCCAGCAGCCAGACCAATCGGGTTAGGGAAGTCTATTCCCAGGACCTCCTGTCGCAGAGTTGTGTTTGAGTATTTAAACAAACGCGAGGTCAATTGTCGGGTGATTGAGAGCCGTCCAAACTGTTCACCCATCCAAACAAAAATATTATGAATGAGCTCTGCGTCAATCATGAATAGAATTGGTTTTAAAATGTGACGGTAACTGAGTTTGAAAAAATTAGTCGCGATCATATTTTTGGTTCTTCTGCCGCCATTCAGCGATCTTAGCATGATCTCCGCTCAAGAGAACTTCTGGTACCTTCCATTTACCATGCTTTTCTGGTTTTGTGTACTGTGGGTACTCGAGGACACCCTCGACTGTGTGCGATTCAGACTCGAGTGACTCAGCCTTGCCCAGAACCCCGGGAATCATACGGGCAATGGCATCGGTCATAACTAACGCTGGAAGCTCTCCGCCAGTGAGAACGTAGTCTCCGATCGACAAAGACTCATCAGCCAGGTGTTTCTCTACGCGAGCGTCGATTCCTTCATATCGTCCACACAGGAAAATCACCTGGTCGTATTTCGCAAGTCGTTTAGCATCTTTCTGAGTGAATTTTTTACCTGAAGCCGAGGTCAGAACTACGCGCACCTTTTTGCGTCGAGTTCTGACTTTTCTCAAAGCTCGATCAAACGGTTCCACCTGCATCACCATTCCTGGACCTCCGCCGTAAGGCGTATCATCGACCTGTTTGTGTTTGCCCTTGGCATAGTCTCGCAGATTGTGAACCCGAAGATCCAATAGCTTCTTTGCCCGCCCTAAAATACTGCCCTTCAAATACGGTTCACACATTTCCGGAAAAATTGTCACAATATCAAATCGTTTTTTCATAATTATTTATCGCCAGGCATTTCTTTGATCAACACTTTTCGTGGTGCTATTCCGTCAGGTGGACTGATAGCTCCTTGGTCTTCAAGGTGTTGGATAATCCCAGCCGCTTCGTTGTAATCAATTCTCAATTGTCGTTGTAGCATCGAGGTCGAGGCTTTGCCAGTTTGTATAATCAACTTTGTTGCTTCTTCAAGATTTGGAAGCTCATCAGGAGACGTTTCTTTTTTTATTTCAAGAGTGTCTGCTGAATCTGGATCAGGCTCTGGATCAGGCGATCCCCACATCGCTTTTTCAATCAAAGCTTTTATTTTAGGGCTTCGGTCATAACTGGAAAAGAAGCCGTATGGAGAGACTGCTCCTTTTTTTGTTTTTCCATGTTCTTGATGCTGAAAATGTATTTGTTTTGCAAACTCTCCTTTACGTACAGCCTTGATTAAATCGTCATAAAATTTAACTGCGCCATCGTCACCTAAGTCATTATATAATTCTCTGGATGCAGAAACTGCCGCCTCCGCCAAGGTAACGAGCTCTGCTTGTTCCTTTGGATCAAGATCAAAAGTAGGAGTTTCAGGTTCAGGGATTTGGAAAACCTCTGCTTCTTTAGATTCCTGCCCCGGTTCTGTATCAGACCCAATAAAGAGAACTCGTTCCGCTCCACCTTTGTTAGCTGCCCATTGTTCGTATGGTGGACGTAGTGGGTGGTCATTGTTGTTCTGCGATCCAGTCTCCCAATCTTCTTCAGAGATAGCGAATTTTTCAAGAGCTGTTTGTCTGGCCAGCTCACGAGCATAACCAGGATCATCACGCAGCTGATCTTCCAAATGCACAGCCACAGATTCTGGTAAGAGAATTTTTACGCTCATGTATTGTCCCGGGCGCTTTGAGTAATCTTGATATCCATCATAGTCATCGGTACGTTCGTCATCAACGGTTTGATAAGAAAATTCGTAAAGCATTTCATCGGTTCCAAAATCAACCCGGTCTTTGTGCTGCACTCCAATAAATTGACCAGTCGGAACTTTTCTGGTTTTTTTACCAAAACCTAAGAACCCACCATATTGCTCATCTTTCATAATCGGTTCTCGTACCAGAGAGATGCGGACGACTTCATTGGCTCCGTGTTTTTGAGCTAGTTGTTGTGTGTTCTTCTGTTCTAACTCAGGATTTTCCTCACGTCTTATGTCAGTTATGGTACAGGTTCCAGCCCCCTTCCTCTCCGGGTGATTAGCACCCACCAAGGAGCTGCCCATTTGAAACCCGCCATGATGGAAAATGTCAGCGGTTAACTCTCGACGTTCTCTTTCTAAATCCGTCTCAAATTCAACTGATGGCACAAATCGTGGATCCTGTTCCATGGCACTAAGTACTAGTTGATATTCGTTCAGCAGGGTTTTGTCTTCATCACAGCGAGCACCTCTTGCTTGGTAATCGGCAATGTATTTTTGGGTATTTTCAATTTGTTCTAGTACATATTGATAAGGACTTCGATCAAAGACATCTTTGGCAGAGGGACTGAAGTAGTCTTGGTCGTGTACCAGCATGTTTTTTAATTCAATTAGGCCAGCCATACTCTCTTCATACACTTGCCGAACGTCTTCATTGGCACTAGATATTATTCGTTCTTTATATTGGATTCCAGAGTCAAATACTTTTGCTCCCAAAGTTTCAATAATTTCTAAATCCTCTGGCGACATTTTTTTTTCAGGAGTTGATTCCATAGTTTCCCAGACAGTCGACTCGTCATCAGTGCTTTCATCCTCCGATGGTGTGGTCTCTGGCTTTGCTTCTGGTTGAGCCTCAACCTGTTCTTCAATCTGTTCTTCAGTCTCTTCTTCTGCTGGCTGCAAACTATCCAAATATTCCTGAAAACGCGGCGAGCGTTCCATGACTTCTAGTAATTGATTACTGGATGGACCAGATGCAGTTCCCTCATCACTTTCTTTAAATCTTGTTAAAAATTCGTATGGGCTTTCTTGGCTAATTTTATCTCGAAGTTGCCCATTCTCTTCGCACTGGAATCGAATCTTTTCAAAAAATTTACCTTGAATAACGGCTGCTCGCATGGCTTGGAATTGAGCGACTTGTACAGGATCATCTTTTAGGTCTTCGACTGCAGCATCAAAGTATTCTGGAGCTGCTTTGTTTAAAGCATGTTGATCACGGACGCGAATTTCCGGAACAGGGCTATCAAGTCCTTTGGCTTCAAAGCGTGGAGATTCTTGCATCATCAATAACATTTGTTCACTTCCTTCAGCCAGATCGAGTAGGTTTTCGTCTTTACGTTCCCTAAGATTATATTGCGAAGAAAGATATTCAAAAGGGGACAGAGTTGTTTTCGGATCTTTAACACCAGGCACCTTATATTCAACCGGGTCAAAAAAGTTCCCTGCTTCTATCGCTTTCTTGATTGCTTTCAGGGTAGCCTGCGCTTCAGGAGGCTCGTTGACCGGGTCCTCCATTTGGGTTTCAAAATATGTCCCAGCCATTTGTTTTAGTCTGGTTTCTTGGCGGGCAGCTAAAGCATCAGGGCCACGTTCAATTTTTATTTGTTGTTGACCAACTTCAAAGGTGTGACTGGTAACTCCGGTTCGATCTGAGATTTCAATTAGGTCAGCCTTCAGCTGGCCAAGTTTAGCCCGCCGGGCAGCTACAGCCTCGTCTCCACCAGCATAGTATTCTGCTAAAGCAGCCTGCATACGAGTATCTAGATCATTTTGAGCGGCCGCTGCTTCAGCCGCTGCGGCAACTGTGGCTTGGCGATCTTGTTCTCCCTGGTCCGCTTGTTGAATAACTCGTTCAGCTTCTTGTCGAACCAGCCTGCATCCTCGCTCTACCTCCCGGTGTTTGTCCCTGGCTTCAGTAAATCGTTTGTAAGCCGACTCAATTCCAAAAAGTTGCTCCCAAAATCCAGGTCGAGCTTTTTTAAGTTCTTTTTCGGATCTTTTTAATACTGCCTCTTCACGTCGAATCCTTTTTCGGGCTTGGGCAGGTCCATCAAACATCTTCTTGATTGATTATTTTTTTATGAAGTTGTCGAACCTTAGCTTCGTCGATTTCTTGCATTACTTTCCAAAAATCTTCCCAACGTTTTTTCTGAATAGCATTTAGACTATCATGAAATTTTTGATAGGCCTGCTCTATTTCTTCTAACGGATTTTGGTCGTTGTCTTGGCTCATATTTTGGTTAAAATAAACGAAAACCGTGGTTACACTTTACCACGGTTTTCGGATTTTTTGAAAGCAATTAAATGCCGAGTTCGTCGACAGCTGAAGTGTCAACGTCGTCCGTGGCAGCAGCAGCTGGAGCTGGGCCGCGTGATCCCTCCGGTTCAAAGATCTTGAGGTTGACGCGGGCATTGCTGCGAGCACCAACGATCTTGAGCAGGGTGCGGATAGCGCGGGCAGTCTGACCTTGGCGGCCAATAACGTAACCCATGTCATCCGGGTTGATGTGAAGAGTGATGAGAACACCACGCTCGTCAACCATACGCTCAGTACGGACATCGTCAGGATTGTTAACAATCTCTTTGACGATATACTCGACAAACTCTTGGTCTTTTTCCATATCAGGGAGTCTGTCTTACACGTGTTATGAACAATTTCTTTTGTCGCAAGCTGGGCCTGTCGACCATGCTGGCTAGTCTTGTGACGTCGGGTAGAATTATACCAGGAAAAAGGCCGTTTGTCAATGGCTTGACACCAAGCTAAAATGGTGGTATTCTGGTGAGCTTCTTGATGAAGCTGGATGAAAGGATACGCATGCGACCGAACAACCTGATGGCCCCCCTTTTCCTGATCAGCCTTCTGTGCTGGCCCACCTTGTCGCTCGCCCAGAGCGAGGCCGAGACCCCGCTCGATGAGGATGCGGGTGAAGACTGGCTCAGCGGCTCGACTGCATTCGACGACCGGGCCGAGGTCCTGGGCTTCTCCGCCAAGTTCGAGGAGCGACACTTCGAGGTCCAAGTCGAGCTGTCCCATCCAGTCATGGCTGGACAGTACGTACGTGGGCGTGGCTTCGGTCATCCCGAGTACGTCGAGCTCGAGCTGCCGTTCGCTCGACTGATCGAAGAACCGATCGAGTACTCGGCCGAGCCCTTTCCAGGCTACTCGCGGATCACGATCGAGCCGTTCGAAGACACTCTGAGTGGTGTGGTGGTCAAGTTCTGGTTCGATACCCCGCGTTCGTTCCCAGACGTACGGATCAATCTCGACTACCAAACAGGCCAGACGATCACCATGACCTCAGCCCGGGAATACGACCAGCAGCGTCGTCTGCGGGAGCACTGGGACGGCTGGGTCACCTTGCGAGGTCGGAAAGAGCCGGAGTCGACCGGGCCGGTGAATCCGTTCGCCAGGTACGAGCTGTACACGATCGAACAGGTCGAAGTCTCGGGCCGTGAGGTCCGAGTAGTGACTAGCTTGGACGAGCTGGACGTACACCATCAGCAGGACAACGCGATTTCCTGGGACGGCCAGTTCGAGCTGCGGCATCAGATCCGCAATGGCCGTGTTCTGTACTTGCAAGAGCGGGATCCGGTCACCGGCTATGTCTACTACCGACCGAACCACTGGCCGGATATCGCGGACAAGGGTCCGGGTCGACTGACCGTTCTCCTGCGACGCGGAGCCACTTTGGCCGAGCGACGGATGGAGCCGCTGGAGTCCAAACGTGAGGAGCAGTTCCTGGGTGAGGTTCAGATCGTGGATCCTGGTGACGCGTACCGCATGGCCACTCAGGACGAGATCGCCATTTGGATAGAGCTGCCTCAGGGGGTGTTCGATTACACCTTCTGGGTCGAAGGCGGTACTCTGGTCATTCGTGCGAGCGACCCGTTGCCGGTCGACTAGCTCCGTCGAGCTCTGCTCGACACTCTCCACTAAACTCAAAGGCGAGGCCCCTCGGGCCTCGCCTTCAACGTTTTGAAATAAATTTTATTCAGCCGGTTTTTCTTCTTCAGCTTTTGGCTCTTCTTTTGGTTCGTCCGCTGGCTTTTCTTCAGCTTCAGCCGGAGCCTTCTCTTTGGGTTCTTCAGTTCCTTCGTTCTTCAGTTCTTCAGTTTTCTCCTCAGCCTCTTTGCCCTTATTAGCTCGCTTCTTTGAAATATGAGTCACACCACGCTTGTCACCCTTCACGATTCCAGCATCTACTAACATGTTCCAAACAGAGTTAGAAGCCTGAGCACCTTGGTCCAACCAGTATTTGATCCGTTCTTCTTTAAGCACGGTTTCCTTGGTTCGTGGGTTGCGATGACCAAGAATTTCGATTGATTTACCCCAAGGATCACGGCGCTTGTCCATGACCACGACACGATAATGAGGCTGTTTTTTCTTCCCAGTACGGGAAAGTCTAATTGATAGCATAATTTGATGTGTAAACTAGATAACTTTTGTGGGCGCAGTATATACGTATTTTGGGAATTAGTCAAGATCCGCCAGTTTTAGCTTAAAATCAGCTTGTCAAGGTTGACAACTAAGCTAAAATATGCTATTATATGCGCATAAATTATTAATAATTTTTTTAAGCTATAATCATATGGGATTAGCAGGATCAAGCCCTGACATTGCAGGTGCACGTCAAGCAGCAGCTCGAGCTGCTCGTGGTGACCGTTTAAAGCGTGCTCAGGAGATGGACGACCTGATGGGTACCACAGCTGAACAGCTAGATGCTAAGGCTAAGGCCGAAGAGGCCGAAGGAGCTGAGACTACTGACGGCGCTGAAGCATAATATTTTCTTAATAAAAAGATGAGGACCGGTCTTCGTGGACCGGTCTTCGTTTTGGCGAGTTTTACCTGAGAAGGTTTGTTCAGTTGTCGAGCAGAGGCTGGTTGGCAGCCATGATCTCGGTCAGCTCTTCTTCGGCAGCCTGGAGAATCACTAGGCGACAGGTAAAAAAGAGCGTGCCTGGTTGGGCGCTGTCGGTGATCTCTCTAGCTTGCTGGATCAGCAGGGAAAGTTCAGTAGTGCTCCTGGCTCGTTGGGCCTGAGCGATCAGATCCCGTAGCTGAGGGATATTGACCACTCCCACTCGGGCGCGTCGGCGATCGGCAATTTCTTGCGTGATCTGAACATCTGGCTCTGAGCACAGATTCTTTCTCGACACGATCAGACAGGCGAGAATGTCCTTGACCCCTTGAAGCTCTCGGGGGTCTTGAAGTGGTACGAACCAGTTCATGGGACCTCCGAAATTAGCAGGGTTTCAAAACGCCCCCTTGTGGGACAAGGAAGCACCTTAGCGAAAAATTAAATTGTTGTCAACCCTACTCAGTGGCTTCATCTAGATTTACACTGAGTAAGTGACTAACACCGTCGTCGCCCATGGTTACTCCGTAGAGAACATCAGATTTTTCCATGGACGCGCGGTTGTGGGTGATAATAATGAATTGAGTCAGTTTGGCTAGTTCCTCGACAATCGCAGCGTAGCGCAGGGTGTTGGCTTCATCTAGGGCAGCATCGACTTCGTCCAGGACAACGAATGGGGAAGGGTTGGTCGACATGATGGCAGCGACCAGAGCAATTGAGGTTAGAGAACGCTCACCACCAGATAGAAGGTTTAAGGCCTTCATTTTTTTACCCGGAGGTGTGGCCTGAATATCGATTCCAGTGATGGTATCTTTTCGTCCCTTAAGCCGTTCTTTAACTCGTTCAGCTGTAGTATCGGCTTCATGATGTTGACGTTCTTGTTCTGCTGTGTCCGAGGCATCACGATCTAACGTGACACCCTCTGGAGCACTGTCTTCGTTCTCTTCTTCAACCTCGTCTCGGGTCATCTTAACCAGCGAGCAAGAGCCGCCACCGAAAAGCAATTTGAAATAGCGTTGGAATTCACGGTTGATTTTTTTAAACGCTTCTTCGGACTGGGTATGAATCTTCTTGTCCAACTCGTCAATAATTTTTTCCGTGGACTTAATGGCGTCTTTCAAATCTTTGACCTGTGAGTCCAAGAATTCATGTCGCTCGTGAATCTCATCATGCTCTTGCACGATCTCTGGATCAATCCCCCCAATCATTTCCATCTTATACTTCAGTTTCTGAATCTGCGGGTAAGCCTCGTCTGTATTGATTTTTTGCCTGCCCGCTGAAGCCTTGGCGAAGGCGGGTTTTTTTATTTCTTTAATCTGATCTCGCAACTCCTCATCCATTTCCCGATTCAAATTTTGATCCCGCTCTTCCAGTCGGGCCAATTCGATCTGAACCTGGTTACGTTCGTTACTTAAACCGTGTAACTGATTCTGCTTCTCGCGTAGCTCTCGCCCGATCTCAAACAGTTCAGTCCGCTGCTCCTTCTCAGTCTTAGCATGAGATTCCATTTGTTTTTCTAAACGCTTGAGCTCGTCCTCGACCGCGCTGCGTTCTTTCTGGGCTTCTTTGAGTTCAAGTGACAGACCAGGATCTGCCTTCATCTTGTCTGGAGCTGGTTTTTGCAAACGCTTAAGAAGTTTGGCAGAACGATCATGGATAGCCGTGGCCGCCTTAGGATCTAAGGTCCCGACCTTAATTTGTTCAACCAGTTTTTCCTGATTTTCAGTGATTGATTTCAGTTCCTCAACAATTTGCGCCAGTGGCAGCGGAGTCCAAGCAGATTCAGCTTGGATTTTTTTCAGTTCGATCTCTTTTTGAGTTTCATACTCGCGGTCTCGGAATTCAGAGCGCTGGCGTTGTAGGTCGCGATATCTATTTTGCAGAGCCACCAAATCCTGATCAGTAGTTTCCTTTTCCTGATCTGCTTCTTCAATCTCAGCTGCCTTTTTCTCCAGCGAGCGGGTCTTGGCTTCTAAAGTCCGGCACTCAACATCCAGTTTGTCAAAATTGGTGCGCACGGTCTTAAGTTGGTCCTGCAGGTCCCACCACAGCGTTCCATAATATCCAAACTGCAGCTCGCGCAGTTCAGCCTCAACTTGCTCGCGCTTAGCCAAACGAGACACTTGACGCTTAAGCGATCTGAGTCGAGGGCCGATTTCATTCAGTACCAGCTCGACCTCTTCCAGATTTTCATAAGTCCGTTTCAACTTGAGCATTGACTCGTGTCGTTTAAGCTGGAACTGTTTTACACCAGTAGCGTCATCAAAAAAGCCTTTCCGCTCTTCAGGTGTAGAAACTAAAATATGATCAACCATTCCTTGGCCGATCACAGCATAAGATTTTTGTCCGACCCCAGCTTGAGCTAATAATAAATGAATATCAGCCAAGCGCGCCACCTTGCCGTTAAGTCGATATTCAGAGCCGCCATTACGATGTAACTTGCGCTTGATTTCCACTTGCGGAAATTCAATTGGCATGGCTCCGTCCTCGTTGTTGAAGGTCATGATCACCTCAGCAAAGCCAGAGCGAGCTCGTCCAGTAGAACCAGAAAAAATAACATCCTCGGATTTTTTTCCGCGGAGCAACTTAAGACTTTGTTCCCCCAGTGCCCAACGAATAGCGTCAGACAAGTTTGATTTTCCGCTCCCGTTAGGACCAACGATCGAGGTGATCGCGTGCCGGTCTTTTTTCGGAGCCGGAAACTTCAAAGCCGTTTTCTGAGCAAACGTCTTAAAGCCCTGGACCTCAAGCTTTTCTAGATACATAACGCCCCTAATTATACCTTCTCTTGACGCTTTGTTCAATTGGGGGTAAGCTCTGTTCTTCGTTATGGAAGCATTAAAACACCAGCAAATTCAAGGAGCGATTGAGCAGGCTAAGCACGTGCTGATTTTGCCTGATGAAAGTATTGACGGTGACAGCTTGGGCTCGGCTTTGGCTCTGTACCGATATCTTGATCGTTTAGGCAAGCAGACAACGATCGTATGTGCTGAAGAAATTCCGGAAAAATACCAGTTTTTGAATCATACTGAAGAGTGTTCATCCGATTCTGATCGATTGAATGACCAGAGTATTGATCTGGTTATTTTTGTTGATTGTTCTCGACCTGATTATGTTGCGGATAGACTTGGTAACCTGCCTCGTCGGGTACCAGTGATTAACATTGATCATCATGATTCAAACCAGCTATACGGAGATATCGCTCAGGTTGATACTGACTCAGCTTCTACGACTGAGATTGTGCATCGTTTTTTCAAAGAAGTGAACGCGGTAGTTGATCCTGAAATGGCCACAGCTCTGTTGACTGGAATTTATTACGACACAACTGTGTTTTCTAACAAATCAACTCGTGAACGTTCGCTAGCCATTGCAGCTGAACTCTTTATGTCCGGAGCCCGGGTACAAGAAGTGGTGCGATATTTGCAGCTTAATCGTTCATTGGCAATTTTGAAATTATGGGGTCTGGCTTTTGAGCGACTGGTTAAACACCCAGAACTTGATGTTGTGACTACTTGGATCACTGAGCAGGATGTCTTGGAAATTGGTGGGGGTGATCTTGAAGGACTAGACGGCTTTACTAACTTTTTACACGGAGTGATTGATGCCGACACAGTGGTCTTTTTACGAGAAGCAGAGGATGGGGTGCGGGGTAGTTTACGGACCATGACCGGGGACGTAGCCGCCTTAGCTCGAACGTTCGGTGGAGGCGGGCATGCTAAGGCAGCTGGCTTTTTCCTTCCCGGAGCCAAACTTAACAAAAATGGTAAATTATGCTAATCTAGCGTTACTATGAATGACAAAATACCAAATTATGAGATTAAATCACAGGTCCTAGTGCCGACCGTGATTGAAAAAACCCACATGGGAGAGCGGGCTTATGATATTTATTCACGTCTGCTTAAAGATCGAATTATCTTTTTAGGCACTCCGATTGATGACATGGTGGCTAACACCATTATTGCCCAGCTACTCTTTTTAGAGAGTCAGGACAATAAGAAAGATATTAAACTTTACATTAACTCGCCAGGCGGTTCGGTTTCAGCTGGGTTAGCGATTTATGATGCCATGCAGTACGTTAAGCCTGATGTGTCCACGATTTGTGTTGGTTTAGCTGCTTCTATGGGAGCTGTACTTTTGGCTGGTGGGGCAGAGGGCAAGCGTCTGGCTTTACCTAACTCTGAGATCATGATTCATCAGGTGTTGGGTGGAGTAGAAGGGCAGGCTACTGATATTAAGATTCACGCTGAGCGTATTTTAAAGATCAAGGATCGTTTGAATCACATTCTGGCCGATCACACTGGTCAACCAATTAAGACAGTTGAAAAAGATACTGATCGAGATAATTTTATGGATCCAGTTGATGCAGTAAAATACGGCTTAATTGATACAGTAATCAAAGCTTAAGTTAAGCTTAATAGTCGTTGTCAATATAAATTGACAGAAACAAAAACTAAAATAAGGTAAAAAATCGTGTTTCCTTAAATTTTGTCAACGGGGGATGACACGGTTTTTTAGCTTATTCTTGACAATATTTAGAATAACTGTTAGAATTCATTGTCAAATCAAAAACCCGTCGTAGATAGCAACCTGCAGGCACGACAAGCATGGGGTTTCAATGGATGGCATGATCAGGTCTCCGGACTCGATCTGACCACTTTTTGAAACTTCTTGCCTGCAGCTTACCGTCTACGACGGGCTTTTTTGATCTTACGTTTTCTTTTTAAGTGTGCCAAGTGGATAACTATTCTTCTGTCTGTTCCTCAGTTTCTAAGTTCTCGAGTTCTTCAGTTTCTTCCTCCTCTGCCTCTGGATCAATCCCAACAAGACAGATTTCTGGCAACGATCGATAGTGTGATGAATACTCGGTTTCCTCAACTTCACCATCAGGACGTTCAATGTAATAAGTGAAGTTAGCATTAGCTCCAATGTACGCATGCTGACACTCTTCTTCACCTGGTTCAAGATCTTCTGTATCAACATACTCAGTTTCTCCATAACCGATCCAACTAGTTACTGTTGGTGGGGTGTAGTAACCATTGCGTCCGTCGTTTGTGCCCCAGAAAGTGAAAGTTAACGTATAGGTTGAAGTGTCAACGTAAGTGGTGAACAGAACATAATTCCCACTGTCATTCAGAAAGCGAAAGTCAGGGGCAGGATCGTAGATCGTGGCGTCAGTTCCTGGGTTACCATTGGTCGGATCGTTGTAGTAGGATACGACCAAAGAATGATTTGAGCGTTGAGTCACGGGCAGGCCTGAGTTCATGGTTGTGCGGAAGGTAGTCGTTCCTATTTGACATAAACCACCACCAACTTCTGGTTCAATCTTGTCTCCACGAATCACCAGCTCTGGCAGATAACCATCTTCGACTGTGAATGGCTTCAAGGCTTCCAGTAATGAGAATTCCTCGTCCGGGGCAATGAGTAAACCGTTCAGTTTCGAAGCTCCATGTTTGATATTCAGGATGCGGTTGTAAGGACTACCACGAAAGTCTGAAGTTCCGACTCCTAGAACTTCATTGATTCCCAGATCATTGACCTGGTCAGTGGTCACACGTGGTTCGATAATTTCAATCACAATCTCTGCTTCAGTTTCTCCAGCTTCCCAAGCATCAGCCATGGCTAGTAAGGTTTCTTCTCGTTGCAGCTCGATTCCATCATGGCTGCCAACAAAGTTTGTGACTCGAGAATTACTCATGGCGAAATGAGCGTCCTGAGCTTCGATCTCAACTTCAGCCGCAATGGCGTCCAGGTGAACCTGCATCATGGATTGATTCAGACTTAATCTGATTGTGTCTTCGTAAACTTGTGGTTCCAGAGCGGACGCAATAGTTGCGGCTAGGAGCTCCCATTCAAGTTCTTCTTCAGAATAAGTCAGAATATAAGGCGCCTGTTCTAAGATTGTTCGAGCGTTTGCGAGCAGGTTCTCTGCTTTGGTTACTGAGATATCAGCTTCAGAAAAATCAGTCAGGAGCTTGATTGGAGACAAAGAGAAAGCGTTGAACATACTGACATAGGATTGAGTCAGGTGGTCTATGTCATAAACCACGCCCGGACTGTCCTCAGTTATCTCGATTACCCATTCTCTCCCGGTCCAAGTGATTTCATATCCGGCATTAATCGGTGGCTCAGCCAGTTCAGGAAAGGTGTCCAGGATCTCAGTTTCAATTCGGTCGGTATGTACAGTTTTCGGAATATTCAGCTGTGGACGAGCGACTGCGACCCAGGCCAGGAGTAAAGCATCCAGAGCTGGATTGTCATGATGGTAATTTTCATAAGCTGCAGCTATAGCAGTATCGATATCAAAGTCAACGTAGTCTTGAGCTACATCAGGATCCTCGGCCCCGAAAGAGGTCAAAGGGATATTGGCTGTTTCACCCTCATAAACAATGTCTAGTCCCTGATTGAGTAAAGTGTCGACTTCGTCGTACAACATTTCTCGAGCCGTGTCCTGATCCAGGCCACCGACACTAAAGGGTCCAATTTTAATTCCGGGACCGATCACTCCGGCGTACATTTGTGAGCCAGCGTAAGCTGTGGCAGTCAAAAGCAGTCCCAGGATAATCACAAACAAACCAATGCGCCAAAGCCACTTCCAAAACACCCGCGCGGGTTTATCCGGGGGCGTTTGATTTTCAATCATGTTCTCGATTTCATCGATCACAAAATTATTTTCCTCCTAAGAGTTCGTTTAAAACTTGTTTAGCAAAACGTTCGCGTTCACTAGCTACATCTTGGTCTGAGAAAATAGCCAAGTGAACAGCTCCACCGACAGTGACATTGTCTGAGAGCATGGATTTTGGAACACGTAAGCGTTGGTTGTCATCAGTCACCAATACTGCAGTGTCGTCTTTGAACTCTTCGATTGTGGCCTCTAAAGTGTAAGGTAAGGACATATTAATCAATTTCTTTGACTTCAACAGTTGAGGTCGTTTTAGTTTTGGGTAAGGTAATAGTTAGAATCCCATTCTTCATTGTTGCTTTGGCTTTGTCAGGATTAACGTGAGCTGGTAGTACAACAGAACGAGAAAAGCCACCCCAATGACATTCTTGGATATGAGTAGTCGCTGTTTCAGATTCTTTACAATCAATCTTGCGCTCGCCACGGATTGTGACTGTGTCAGAGGTGATAGAGACATCAAGCTCTTTGGAATCCACACCAGCAATAGCTGAACGGATGATAATTTGTTTTTCTTCCTCGACCACATCAACCGCAAGCTGGCCTTCGTCAGACGAAGCCCATTCAGCATCAGTTATCCACGGAATTGTGTTGGTTGAGTCATCTGTGCTCATAATATTTGAATTATAGCACAAAATCTGGTAAGAAATGAGTAATTGATAAATTAAAATTAGATCTATGTTTTATCGAATAACCCTTATGTTTTGCGCAGCTGCTTTGGTTATGGTCGGAGCAGGCTGTCCTTCAGACAAAACAGAAGATAATCCTTACGAAGACACGATCGGTCCAATGACCTCTGTTGAAGGACCAGAAGATGGTTTTCAAATGGATTTGGAAGTTGAGAACAGTGTCGGGAAAGACGGTGTCGGGAGTGACGCCCGTAAGGGCATTACCGAGGAACACTCTCTATCCTATCCTACCCAATATGCCCCACCTAACTTAGAACTAGTTGAGCCGGTCATGGCAATAGTTGATGAAGATAAGGACGGGGCTGATGATACTACTGATAATTGTTTAGGCTGGGTTAATCCAGATCAGCTTGATACGGATCACGACGGTTTGGGTGATACTTGTGACGCCACACCGTATGGCGAGGGAACAGTTGACTACGATCACGATGGAATTACTGATCTCAGTGACAATTGTCCAGAAGTCTATAATCCAGATCAGGGAGAATGTTAATTTGATTTAAACGAGAGCGCGCCCGGGGCGGAGGATCCACCCGGGCGCGTTTTTGCGTACGTTGTTAGATGTCTAAGGTCCTCAGGGTCGAGAACCAGAACACCTGTTTGTCAGAAGTGGGCACGAGCTCGAAGTACAAGGGCTGGCATTGATGAAGATCGTCTGCGTCGAGCTTGACCCGATGGGTCGGTACCAGCAGCCTCCAGTCATCTCTTGGGCCGTCACTCATAGCCCGTCCCAGCTGGAAAATCCTGTCCGACCGGATGAGCAGAGCGCCCCCGGCATATGGGTCGATCGTTGAGTAGACCCCGATGGTTTGACCTGATCGATTTTCAGCCAGGAAAGAGTCTGGTTCATGGTCCGGGTTATTGAACTGGACCCTATAGTCCACCACGCCCGAAGGTTCGTCCGTCTTGGACGCCAGGTAGAAGCTGCAGTCAGCCACAGGTTCGGACGCCGGCTCTTCGATCACGACAGGGGCCTCGGTACCAAGGTCCGGAGGCGAAGCCACGATCTCGGCAGTGAAGGTCTTGGTCCCCTCCTCTGCTATCTGGTGGGTGTCGATCCAGTCCAGCACCAGCCAGCTGACAGTGTAGATCAGGACTCCGATGAGTCCGACGACGACGACGTGCGGTAGGGTGAAATATTTCATGTCACTTCCCCTCAGTTTGCGGGCCAAAGGGCCCAAGGTGCGAGGAGTTAGGTTAGCAAGGAAGCGCGGTCGCGTCAAGTATTTGGCTTGACATGTTATTAAGAAAAGAGTATTCTTTCCGCACAAATATATGAGAAAGAAATTATCCCAATTAGGACGTTGGTTAGGTGCAGGTACTGCAGGCTGTTTTGGTATTGGGAATCTTTTTAGCTTGTAATAAAAACTAGAGTTAAAAGCGAGACCTGATACCAAGTATCGGTCTCGTTTTTTGTTTACTATAAAAATATATGATTATCATTGAAAACCTCTCAAAATCTATTTTAGACAAACAGTTATTCCAAGACCTGTCGTTGACTCTGAATACAGGTGATCGACTTGGGGTTATCGGACAAAACGGCTGTGGTAAAAGCACTCTCCTGCGGATTGTGTCCGGTCTTGATGTTGCTGACGACGGTGTTATCCAAACTTCGTCTGAGACTGTTTATTTGGTTCCTCAACAAATAGAATCGGGCTCAGGTGAAACTATAGATGAATATCTTAATCTGTCAGAACGACAAGAAGCGTGGCGGTTTCTTTCCGAGCTCGGACTGATTGATCTCCCAATTGATACTTTGATCTCGAAGCTGAGTGGAGGAGAAAAAACAAAGTTGATTCTGATCAAGGCTTTTTCTGGAGCCTCAACTACATTATTGCTGGATGAACCAACGAATCACCTTGATGTAAAAACACGTGCTTGGTTGATGTCTAAGATTCAGGAATATCAAGGAACCATTATCGTTGTTTCTCATGATCGTGAATTGTTAAACAAATGTGTAACTCAGATTCTAGAGATTGATCCAACAAACCAGCGCACGGCTCTGTATTCTGGCAACTATGATTATTACAAAGAACAGAAATCGTCCTGGAAAACTAAGCAAGAGGACGCTCATCGAATTCAGCAAGGCCAGAAACGTAAAATGGAACAGTGGTTGGTGTTGAAGCGACAGGAAGCATCGGCTCATCCGGATCCGCGCAAAGGGCGGCAGATTAGACAGATGGAACGCCGGTTGCAGCGGGAGGTTCTGGATCAGGAGATTCTAAAACCCAAGGACTCTAAGGCAATTAAGAAGGCCGGGTTTGCTGGATCGACCCATGGTGGGAAGATTATGTTGCGACTCAAAGGAGTTCAGAAGTCGTTTGATGAACGTCAGCTGATCTCTGACGCCAGCTTTGAGATTCGTGGGAGCGAGCACGTACGCCTGGTCGGTCCGAACGGATCCGGAAAGTCGACTTTGCTAAAGATGGTGATCGGAGAGATCGCTTCTGATTCTGGAACGATCGAGGTCGGAGCGAATGTTCAAGTTGGATACTTTGCTCAGCAGCTTGAGAACCTGGATCCTGACAAGACAGTGTTAGAAACATTTCTCGAGACTGACGGGAAGACTTTTGCCCCACATCGAGCGCGAGCGATTTTGGGAGCATATTTGTTTATCGGGGATTCAGTGAAAAAGAAAATCAGCCAGCTTAGCTACGGTGAGCGGGTCCGGCTTCAGTTGGCTCAGATTCTACAGCAAGAGAATCAACTGTTGATTTTGGACGAGCCAACTAATCACTTGGATATTCCTTCTCGAGAAGTAATCGAAGACGCTTTGCGAAAATACCAAGGCGCCATCCTGATCGTCTCTCACGACGAGTACTTTCTAGATAGTATTGGGGTGGATAGTAAACTCGAGTTAAATGATAGTGTGATAACAGAAAAGCCAGTCAAATAATCGACCGGCTTTTCTGGTGACCCCAGGGGGAATATGGTCGTGCCGACCATATTAAACTCCTTCGCTCGGAAGACGTTGAAT
>CAYZPO010000019.1:0-17358 GCA_964480695.1 uncultured Gammaproteobacteria bacterium
GCAACAAAAAATAATTATGTCTAATGTCTGGGTAGTCATACCTGCATACAATGAAGAACAGAAATTAGGCGAAGTGCTTCGCAGAGTTTTGGAGTTTGTACCGAACGTGGTTGTAGTTGATGATGGGTCTCGTGACAAAACGTTCGAAGTAGCTCACCGAGCCGGTGTCCACGCTCTTCGACATCGAATCAATCGCGGGCAAGGCGCAGCGCTAGCAACCGGGATCGAATTCGCTCTTCGTCGCGGAGCTGATATTATTGTCACCTTTGACTCTGACGGTCAGATGCAGGCCAGTGATATTCCAATGATGATAGAGCCAATTGAGTCTGGTGAAGTCGAAGCAGTTCTAGGATCTCGCTTTGTTGAGAAAACAGTTCGTAACATGCCTAAGCTACGCGAGATAATAGTGCGTGGTGGAATCTTGTTCACTCGCATTTTGTCACGAATCAACGTAACGGACACACACAATGGATTTCGTGCATTGTCTCGGAATGCAGCTGAGCAGATTAAGATTGAACAGGATAAGATGGCTCATGCCTCTGAAATTCTGGACCAGATTTCTAAGAAAAAGATTAAATTTGTTGAGCGTCCGGTTACAATTACCTACACCGATTATTCTATGTCGCGAGACAATAACTCAAACCTCAATGCGATCCGCATTGCTGCACGGATGATATTCTCTAAGCTTTTTTAATATGACAATACAGATACTAGCAACATTATTTATTGCCTTCGTCATCGGTCGTACGGCCGGACGATATAAACTCAAACAGATTAGTGGGCGACTATTTATTTTCTGGATCCTGTTCTGGGCGGTTGCACTGCTTTTGTTCTGGATGCCGCAGTTATCGGATCGTGTAGCCCAGCTCCTGCAGGTCGGTCGTGGTGTTGATGCGATCACTTATATTTCGCTGGTAGTGATTTTCTATCTCATGTTCCGGATTTTTAATCGTTTCGAACGCATGGAACGGCAGATGACCAAATTAGTCCGAGAAGTTGCTATTCAAGAAGGAGAAAAAGATGTTCAGAAAAAGGAAACAAATTAAACAGGCAGTCGAAGTTCTTCGAAACGGAGGTGCTGTGGTTTTTCCAACTGAGACCAGTTATGGACTTGCGGCTGATGCGACCAATCTTGAAGCTGTGGAGCGCTTGATGAAGATTAAAGGTCGCGGAACAAAGACCCTGCCGCTGATCGTGGGTGATCTGAAAATGGCTCAGCGATTGGTTGAGTTTTCAGAATCAGCTCTGCGTCTAGCTAAGAGATATTGGCCTGGGCCGTTGACGATGGTGTTGTCTGTACGCTCGGACTTCTCAGCCAACTTGTTGGCGTCGAGTCAGACGGGAACAAGTTCCCTGAGAAGTACATTATCACCCCACTGTGTCGAAGACGGACAAGTCGCGATTCGTATTTCTTCGCATCCGGTCGCACGCAAACTATCGCAACGACTCGATGGTCCGATCGTGGCCACCTCAGCCAACCGTTCGGATCAACCGGACTGTTACTCGGTCGAACAGATCAAGGAACAGTATCAAGGATACCAAGAGCCAGATTATTTTATTGATGTTGGTGAACTATTACAGGCCGCACCTTCGACCGTGATCAAGCTCGACCGTGATCAGATTAAAGTTTTACGACAAGGTGAAATTAAACTATGAGTATCCTGGCAAAAAAATCTTTTGGTCAGCATTGGCTCAAAAGCAAAGCGATCGTTAAGCGAATCGTTGAGGCAGCAGAAATCAGTCCACAGGACTGCGTCCTTGAGATCGGGCCAGGGAAGGGAATACTTACCCAAGCGCTGCTAGAGAAAACCAAGAGCGTTACGGCTGTGGAAGCAGATCGTGATCTAGTACCACATCTAAAGAAAAAGTTTGGTGAACAGATTAATTTGGTCCAAGGCGATGTTTTGAAACAGACCAACACCAAACTCGTTGAGACCTGTCCATGCTCGCTTAAGAAAACTTGCGAGAAGCGTTACAAATTTGTGGCCAACCTTCCGTATAATGTTGCCAGCGCTGTGATCGCCAAGTTCTTGGTCGAAGAACCTCGACCAAGTCGCATGGTCGTTATGGTTCAACGCGAAGTTGCAGATCGGATTACGGCTAAGCCACCACAAATGGGCCTGTTCTCGGTAGTGTGCCAACTTTATGCTGATGTAAAAAAAGTTTGCCACGTTAAACCAGGTTCATTTTCACCACCACCAAAAGTAAATTCAACTGTACTGCAGTTTGATTTGGCTCCGTTAAGTAAAAAACGAGTCCGACCACTGGAAACAGAAGCGATAATTCGCTTAGCTAAGGCTGGTTTTAGAAATCGGCGCAAACAACTTCACCGAAATTTAGCTGATGCCAAGATAGTTTCTTCAGAACGCACCAAACAAATTTTAACTAAAATGAAACTTTCAGAAACCGCTCGCGCGCAAGAATTGACCCTTAAAAACTGGATAACTTTATTTCAAGCCATTTCTAAGCTTAAATAAAGCGCTGGCGCGACCAATTCGCTTCTGGTATAATTAAGCTAATATTTATGCCTAGCCCTTCAAGCAACAAACAGCAAGGGCCGTTTTCCCACTTTGAGCATAAGGTGGCGCTTTTGCTTATTTTTGTTCTCGGCTTTGGTGGCTTAATTTTGGGAGTCAAATATGTGGGCAAAGGCTTGCAAGTTCCTTTTTATGACATTTTGTATTATGACGGCGAGCAGTTTTTAACAGCCAATGAGGAAGAAGAGGCTGAAACGCAAAGATTGCGAGAAACAGATACGGATGAAGACGGGATTTCTGATTACAATGAACTTTACGTTTATGAAACCAGTCCGTATTTAAATGACTCGGACTCTGACGGTTACAGTGATTATCAAGAGGTTTTTTCTGGGAACGATCCTAATTGTCCCACAGGCCAGGACTGTGGTTTTTATTTTGCTTCAGCTGATGCAGCTGGGCCAGGGGTGAGTGCAGAAGAGTTTATTGAAGGAGTGCCTAATTCTGGGATTACTCCTCCAACAGAAGTGACGTTTGAAACTGAAGCAGATGTTTTTGATTATTTTGGACAGATGAGTGTAGAACAAATTAGAGAAACTTTGATTATGGCCGGAGCTTCTGAAGAAATGGTTAATGCCATGGATGATGAAACTTTGGTTGGTTTGTTTAACGAAGCTTTAAGTGAGGCTGGAGATACTGGAGATTTAATTGACAGTGTTGAAGAAGAAGCAGCTTCAGAAGAAACTACAGAATAATAAATATGGAATTTTTAAAGAAAAACAAAAAACGATTTATTATCGGAACCTGCCTAGCTCTATTTGTTGGGGTTTTTGTGGTTTCCAGTGTTTTTAGTGTCCGACCAGCTTTGGCTCAGGACGCTGATCCAGCAGAGGTTTCTGCCACGATTATTCGTGGAGTTCCTGGTAATCCATTGACTACAGATATCCCAGCCGCTAGTTCAGATGTGATCATGATGACTAATAAAAATTTGATCAAGAAACCACTGCGGATTGTTTTGAAAAATGTTTTGATCAACCTGTTGAGTACAGTTATTAATCGTTTGGCTTATGATGCTGCCACCTTCATGGCTGCCGGAGCCAGCGGCCAGCAACCGTCATTCCAATATAAGAGCGCTGAGGCCTATTTTGAAGATCTTGGTTTAGACATTGTTGGATTTCATTTAGATGCTTTAAATGAATTTATTTCTGAAGGCGGAGTTTATTTTGATGTTTGTATACCGCAGGACCCTTTTGTTATTTTGGCTCTTCAATTAGGAATTCGTTCAGCTTATGATCGCCCTGAACCAGATTGTACAGTTACGGATCTTTGGGATAATTGGAAAGGTGAAGTTTCTTCAATTATTAATCGTTACAAGCCACAAGGAGAAAATCCGCAGTCTTATCTTTTAGAACAGTTTAAGCAGATCTATAATCCAGGACAAAATGAGCTTTCAGCTACTATCGGTTTGAGTATTAATGTTCATGATCAGGCCATGCAAGCAAAATGGCTTGGAATGACAGAAATGTTATCTAAGGATGGTTACAATGACGTGGTTAATATGATTACTGGAAATGTTGAAACCCCGGCCTCGTTGATTGAACATAAGACCGAAGATGCTATTGTTGAATCTAAGAACCGTGAAGCTGAGATGAATTGGGATGCGATTATCACTGACCAAGAGATCTTTACTCAGATGGGGCTTTCTGCTGCTTCGGTTTTCTTAAACACCTTTCTGTCTGAATTTTTACAGAATATTTATGACGGTCTTTGGGATGTAGATATTGTTGAAGCTGATCCTTTTTCCGGGGAGCTAGCCAATATTCCAGGACGATCAGCGGCAGAAGAAAAATATCGAGATATGCTTAGTGTGGAAGTGATTTCTTTGGACACCTTTAGTCCGATCACTGAACTCATGGCCTGTCCAGGAGCTACCAGCCGCAGTCTTTTCAACTGTGCTATTGATTCCAATTTAGCTACTGCACTTTCTCAGTCAGAAACCGGAAATCCAATGACCGTGCAGGAGGCTTTGGATGAAGGTTTGCTTAGCGGGGGCTGGCCTTTAATTCCATCTAGTGATTACGCCAGGAACCAAGATCCGTACTGTTACACTTACGGCTACTGTTATGGAAACATGGTTAAACTTCGACGCTTCCGGGTTATTCCAGTGGGTTGGGAAATGGCAGCTAATTCGTCATATAACTCTGGAGATAATCCGATTACTCTGCAGGAAGTGGTTGATGATTTCTATGACTGTAATGATGATGGAGAGATAGATAGTTCACACCCATGGTGTCACTTGATTGATCCAAACTGGGTTCTTAAAGCTCCTGAAACATCGTGTCCAGCCGTAGCTCCAGGAGAATTATTAGCTTCCACCGGAACAAATATCCGTCACTCCTACTGTATGGATACACCAAGTTGTATTGCTGAAGATGATCAAGGTAATTGTATCGGTGGTGAGGGCTACTGTGTTCGTGAGAAAAATATTTGGCGCTTCCGAGGTGATGACTGTCCAGAACAGTACTCCAGTTGTTTATCGTTCCAGAACATTGATACAGGGGAAACTGGAGACTGGCTTTTAAATACTGCGGAGTATGATTCTTGTAATGCTGATAATGCTGGTTGTCGTTGGTATCGAACTAATAAATATTTTGATGATCTAGGCACAGATGATTATGATGACGACGAGTATGCTTGGTTGGCTGGTGATGAAGAATATTTGACTGAAGGTCGTGATGCTGATGTTCTGACTTCGCAAAGTTCCCCAACAACTTACGAATATGACACTGATGATGACGGGACTGATGACTACTCTTATGCCATCTATGCTTACGAGGATCGTCGCTATTTCAACAATGATGTTGCTGAGTGTTCTGAGGATGAGGTTGGTTGTACCGAGTTGATTACCAAGACTGACACAGTTTTCTTAAATGCAGTAGCTAACCCAAGTTTTGAAGATGATGATGACGAAAACGGCTTGCCAGATTTGTGGTGGGGAATTACTGAGGATGAATATTATGACGATCAGGGTGATACTGCTTATGGACTTGATCATGTGGTAACTGATACTTCCTCTGACTTTTATCAGGAAATCCTTTTGCCAGCCAATCGTTTCTATACTTATAGTTTCTTTGCTGCCCAGGTGGACGGAAGCAGTGCCGGAAGCGTAGGTATGTCACTTTATGACCTGGACGGGAATGAGGCGGATTTGAGTGGTCTGACTTATTTGGGTGACTGTGAATTAGTTGGTGGTAATAATAATCGCCTGCGAGTTCAATTAAGTGATCCAGGCGAAGATTACATACGTTATAGTTGTACTTTTACTACTCCGGCCTATGACACCATGGCTAGATTGCGTGTGCGCATTAGTTCTGGTGAGTTGCGTTTCGATGCTTTCCAACTTGAAGAAGGATCGGTTTTGAATGATTTCCAAACCGGATACGGTGCTTCATATATTACTTATAATTATTTGCAGGTGCCACCAAATTATCTTGGCTGCACCGGGGCTGAGACTGATCCAAACGAATGTGATGATTATGCTCCAATGTGCTCGTCTTTAGATGTTGGCTGTGAACTGTATACTCCTGAGGACGGTGACCCAGCAGTGCCAGCGATTATCAGCGAGCTTGATGAATGTCCGTTTGAGTGTGTTGGCTATGACACTTATAAACAGGAAGCTACGACATACGATGACGAAGATTTCCCACTTTACTTTATTCCAGATACGGCTGACTCTTGTGAAGAATCTAGTGTAGGTTGTGACGAGTTCACAAATTTAAATACTGTAGATGCTGGTGGTGAAGGTCTGGAGTACTATACTTATCTACGCATGTGTTCTCCGGCTGATGACCTGGACGATGATGATTGGTCTACCTTCTATACTTGGGAAGGTTCTGACCAGGATGGTTATCAGTTGGTTTCTTGGAACCTGCTTGAGTCTAATCTGGGTGGAGCCACTGATGATCTATTTTATAGTGGAGTCGAAGAAGTGAATGTCGGTGCTGCTCCATGTGTTAATCCGCGCCTGTCTGATGAAACTACTCTTGAGTGTGATGATGTTGGTTATGAGAATGATGACAATGATAGCGGTTGGGAAGCGATTAGGAGGGTAGAAGATTGTGATGAACACGATGATATTTTTGATAATCCAGATTGTCGTGAATTCTACGATGGTGATGGAAATATTCACTATCGTCAGTTTTCTGACACAGCCACCATTACTGACGACTGCGCTCCTTATCGCAAGAGCGAGTCTGAAGAAGATGACTGTGACATGTCCGGTGGTTACTGGACTGAGTCTGGTGAGTGTCGCTACCTAGGTTATATTGATGAGAGTACTGAATGTAGTTCAATTTCTAACGGTTGTCGTTCCTATACAGGTGGAGCCGGTCGCAACGCTTCAACTATTTTCTCTGATGACGTTGAAGATGATTCGCTTGAGGAGTGGAGCGGAACTAGTTCTGACGCCACTGTTTCCAATGAATCTGTTGCTGTTGGTGGTCATTCTATTCATGTAACTACCGGCACTCTTGATACTTTGTATCTTGATGAAGATGATCTGACTCAAGCGTGTGAGGACGGTACAATGTGTACTATTGAGGATCTTGGTGGATCCAATTGTGACGTTACCGGAACCGATGATCTTGATTACTGTGGTTCGTTGGTTAATGGTTTGGTTGTTGGTAAGACCTACATTGTTTCTTTCTGGGCCAAAGGTATCGGTGACTTAGAAGCGTCTTTGATAGATGATACAGGCAATGGCGACGTTCATGATTTTGAAGCCAGTGCTATTACTCTTTCTAGTAGTTGGGAGCTTTATGAAATGGGGCCACTAGATACAACTGGTTTTGAAGACTTCGATGACACAGCCATCTTGCGTTTTGAAGGCACAGACGAGTTCTATATTGATAACATTATTCTGAAGGAGGCTGAGGATAACATTACTTTGATCAAAGATTCCTGGGTCACCCCTTCAACCTGTGACCAGACACCAGAAGAAGTTGAATCTGAGCAGTACTATCTTGGTTGTGAAGCTTATATGGATCGAGCTGGTGATGATTTCTATTTGTATCAGTTTAGTCAGCTTTGTTCAGAAAGTGTAGTTGGTTGTGAGGCTTACTATGATACTCAGAATTCTGAGGGAGTTTATCCGCAGGTTTATAATGTTGCCTGTAATGCTGTTGATGTAAATGATGTTTCGCTCTTTGCAGGTGATGTAGGAGTTTGTTCCAATGATTCCTCGATTACCTGTGATCTTGATGATGACTGTGATGATCCTGGTGAGTGTGTTGCTGCCACAGCCACAAGCTGTGTTATGACTGATGACTTGGGCAACAGTACTACTGTTTGTACGATCGCGGTTGGTCAAAATGAGTGTTTCTTTGACTGGAACGGTAATTTGCCAAGCACTCTTCCAGACAACATCAGTCTTGGTCCAGAAGCTGTGGTTGTGCCAAATGATGTTGGGGTTTATCTGATCGATGCTGGTGATGGAACTTATGATTGTAACTCAGCCTATGTTGGTTGTACTGAATTTGGTAATCCAACCTTTGATCAAACTCAATCTGAAGTAACAGAATTTGAATCAGTTTATTTCTTAGATCTTCCTGATGAGTATTCCAGCCAGCTGTGTGAACATGAAGAATTGTTCTGTGCTGCTTGGTCGACTAACGAAGACGGTAATTTCTATTTCAAAGATCCAGAGGAGAAATTGTGTGAGTACAAGAGCTCAGTTACTTTGAATAGTCGAGATTACTATGGTTGGTTCCGGGCTAACACTGAGGATCCTTGTTACTTTGATGACGAGGACGGTGATGGGGCCTTTGATCCAACTAACGAAGTTGAATACGCCTCAGTTTATCTGATTTCTGGAGAAGAGATCGGTATGTGGCGTAATGGTGACAGTGAATATGATGGTTGGGTTGGGGAGTGTGATTCTCAATATGATCGTTGTGCTGAGTTTGTTGATGTAATGGATACTAATGAGGGTGAAAATGTTGACGGAACCTCTTACTACTTCTTAAAGAACGAAAAGATTTCTGAAGACGAGCTGCCAGATTCTCAAAAGTGTAGCGGTGAAGCATCGTTACGCGAAGGATGTGTACTCTTTAATGATTACACGGATTCTGGTTTGGACTGGAACGCCAGTGCTTCTTATGTCCTTTCCGAACACGCTGATGTAGTTATGGGCGATGCCCCATTTAGCCCGCAGACTCCAGTGGATTGTTCTACCGATGAAGGAGGAATTTACACTTTGGTTGACGGTACTCAGGTCGATCTTTGTTGGAATCGCTGTCAGTATGCGTCTTGGGATCGAAACGGTTACGTTGACTATTATTACGGATCAGGGTCATGTTTAGTTGATGCTGATTGTCCTGGGTATGAGATTAATTCAGAGTACGTTCTTTCTGGCTCCTGCTTAACTTATACCAGCGAGAACGAAATTACAGAGACGTGTATTGCTGATGAAACTTGTCCGTCAAGTAAGTTGACTAATGACGTGAACACAATCCAGCGAGTTTATCGTGATCGCGAATGTGCTGAGTGGTTGACCTGTCGTTCTGGTGGATTCTCTTGGGATCAGCGAACCAATAGTTGGAAGAATATCTGTACTCAGATCACTTCCTGTGATGAATATTCAGCTCAAGGCGATGCTTCATTCTGTACTGGCTTCCCACAAAATGATTTTGAACTACTTTCTGATGCGACTTACAGCACCCGAGATGTTAGTTGGTACGGACAAGATTACTCTGGCTACTCTATTCCAGAAACCATTCCAGCAGAATTTCTGAACGAATATAATATTAATCCTGCGGGTTGGTGTGTTGATTCATATACGAGAGAAATAGACTATAATGAGGTTGACGGCATTCTGTGGCCACAAACCTGTGACGGCGATGACGATTGTGGCAGTGGTGAAGAATGTGAATCTGCAGATGCTGATTACCGTTTAGCTTATAATACTGGCTCTTGTACGGCCAACATAGGGTCTCCTTGTACCATGGGCACATGCGATAACGGTTTGAGCTGTCAGAGTTTGCTGGATTGTGATGGTACCTGTTTTAAAGGTTACTGTACACAAACCAGACAGAATGCCACTTGTGTTGACAATGGCGATTGTTCCTCTTGGTCAGGATATGAGTGTCGAGGCGGTCTTTGTGTGAATGAGACTAGTGAACAGTGTGGGTCTGATGGTGAATGTAATGATGGAGAGGCTAACGTTGTTTATTCTTGTGAAATTGTTGACTCTGTTCTTGAAGGGCATTGTGTAAATAATAAATGTTTGGTCGACCAGTTTGGTCATCCATTTAATCCGAACACGGCTGAGGAAACCATGTGCCGCGGTTATCCGGAAATAACTTCACCGTATCCGCATGAGGTGGTGACAGAATGGAAGGATCCTGAGACAGACGAAGTAGCCGAATTTGATGACTTCGGTTACGTTGATTGGGATCGCTTACCTTATAACACTCGTTATGGTTATGAGCAGGTAAATGTTTGTGGTCCAGTTGATGAAGACTGTTTGTGTACTTATAACAAAGCTACTTATGGCGGCGGTGCGATTACTCGATATTTCGAATATGATCGAGAGGAAACAGAGGGTCAGGTTAGAGCGGGTGTTTGTCTTGGAGGTGCAAATGATGGTTGGACTTGTAGTGATGATACTAATTGTGGTGACAGTGGTGTCTGTATGATGCGCGACGGCTATGATGCCTACATTGGTTGGGAAGGTATTTGTTTGGAGCGTGACACCTCAATCAATTTGTGGGGTAATCCTGATGGACCAGGAGTTTGTCTAACCTGGATGCCAGTCGATCAACTCAAGGGTGCGACTGATATTTACGCCAAATCCGAAGAAGCCGGCTTCCCATTAGGTGAGGCTTACTATTGTACTGAGGCCGCTTATTATTATGATCTGTATCCTACTGGCGCTCAATTTGATGAAGACGGAAATGTAACTGATATTGAAGTGGCTTGTGCCGAGTCGTATGGAAGTGATGATGGCAGCATTATTCATGCTGAGGAAGGCGATATAGGTTTAAATAATGACTGTGGACAGGAAGATGGTGTTAATGAGTACGCGTCTTGTTGGTATAACGCTTATTGTCCAACTGGGTATTTTGCTGTGGTCGGATATTGTTATAACACTTCACACCCTGAATATACAATAGAGTGTTCTGGTGATGAAAATTTGGGAGGGTATATTCAGTTCTTCAAAGACGATGACAATGATTGTCCTTATTTCTGTGTTCCTAAGGGGGCATACAGGCTTTCTGATGGCGAAAGTTGTGATGAATTAATCGAAGATTACAGTCGACCAGAGGATTATATAAATAGTCTGGCTGCAGCTGATGTTCGAGATTACAACGCTTATTCTGTTAGCGATCAGTCACGTTGGGGTACAGATGTGTATTTGGCCGGACATCTTGTGGCTGGTAATGGTAGTGATGTCGATACCTTTAAAGATTGCGTGCGTCGGGGAGTACCAATTGATGGTTTTGGTAATGGTATAAATACACTCGGTTATTATAATTATGATTGGGACCAAGATTGGTCAGGTCATTATGCAACAGATAATATTGATGTTTGGGGGATAGATAATTGCGGTGGTCTTGGAGGACATTATTTCCCTGATGAGGCAGATGATCGTTATGATAAATACGATTGGAGGCGAGACTGTGATCATGCGTTTGGCGGAATTGGGTATGATGATGATGGGCACGAGGATGCTGGTTATTACCACCTTGATGTTAGTGATGTTAATGAATTACCTGGTCAGGGCTCAGTGATTGAGTATATTGGTTGTGATACTCTGGTGAAGACGGCTACAGGAGATGAAAACAAGGCCTGGACTCAGCGGTTATTGCATGAGCCAAATGAGTATGCCTTCCAGGATCCGGATCCACATAACTGGTCAGATCCTTTTGATTATGATTTAGACGGTGTTATAGATGAATGGGCGTCCTTGTATTATGACCGTGATACTTATCCAAGTTACGCCGGACAGGTTTTACTTGATACATATTATGCTTCCTCAGGCAGCGGAGATACTTTAACTTTTAATTTAAAGAGTCAAAATGATGTGGTGTCGGCGCCGCTACCAGTGGCCACCTGCTCATCTGGATTACAACAAGCAGGTCGGATGTCTACAGGCCTTTCCGTTAAGCATTGGCCTGAAGTAAATTGTTTACAAGGAATATGGGATTATCCAAATGAGGCTCAATTTGAAGATATTGTTGATACTCATGTAAATCAGATCGCAGTAAGTTATGAGGATCTAGATCATACTGACGAGCAAGCAGTATTTGATGACTATCTCGGTAGTGGAGATCTTATTTGGGATGCGGAATTAGGTTCAAGTTTTTTCGATGCAGATCTTTCGATCGGTCAATTTTTTGCCAAGAGCTATGAAGAATTATTCTGGGACTGGGATCATTACGGTGAATATGTTGGAGGGGCCTACAGTGCAAGTGATGATGATTATATTGGGGTGGATGCTAGTTTTGATATAACCGGTGACACTCCAATTGCTAACCAATATGGAGATGCGGATTTCTATGCGGATAATCCGGAGTATGACGGAATCATTAGTCCGCCAGTGGTGATGTCTATGGGCTACTGTATGGATGATCTGTGTCGTGAAGGTTCAGAAGGGAAGTTTGAGGTTAATGGTGCTGATGATGAAAACGTTTATGGTGCTGGTGGGAACCTACACGCCTTCTTGCAGTTTTTTGCCACGACTGACCCAAACCAATTCCCAATCAAGAACGTTCATGTGAAGTGGGGAGATGATGATGAGTTTATGGAGGGGAGTATCTCTACAGATAATTTTTACAAGGCTCGACGTGGTATTAAAGAAAACCAGTATTCTGAGACTGAATGTGATGAAAGTGAGTGGGGGCGTACTTCAAACTCTTGTCAGGAATCTTATTTCGCTTATATGCACGACTACGTTTGTGCACAGGATGATATTGATACAGGATTGTTGCCATTATGTGAGATTGAGACGGTTGTGATTGATGGTGATACTCGATTGATTGTTGCTAACTCGCCGTGTACTGGTGGAGATGCGGATACGTACATTTTGGAAAGTTCTGGTAAATGTATTTTCCAACCACGCGTTTTGGTTAAGGATAACTGGGGTTACTGTACTGGTGTTTGTTCTGGCGATCCTGGCGGCGATTTCTGTTATGATGATAGTGATGGGGATACAACTTGGGACGAGTGTGATACAGATTGTCCAACCGCCCAAATGGGTGCTGGTTGTGAAAAGGGCGAGGAGAATCCTGGTGATATTTATAATGCGGCTAATCCTTGGGTGTATTATGACGGAGCTATTGTAGTAGAACCATAAAGTAATTCAAATAAAAAATAGCGCGGGATCGATTGTTCGGTCTCGCGTTTTGCTTTTAGAAATGGTGAGGCCCCCTGCACGCGGTTGCGCAGGGAGCCGGAAGTGGGTTGCTTGAAGCGAGGTCACTCGACGAGCGGACCATCGAAGCAGTAGTAGGCTTCGGATACCCCGTTGGAGAGGTGTGCTTCTTCTGCGTAGTCGCCCTCGTCGGGTTCGGTGATGGTGCCGGTGATGGTGCCGGAGTAGCTCTCGATCTGGTTGCCGCAGGGGTACAATTTCCCTGACAGGCCATGGGTGACCATGTACAGACCTTCGCCCTCGTTGTCGGTATCGAGATCGGTGTACACCTCATAGATCTCGCTGCTGATCAGCTCGGCACTCGGGTCGTCGCAGGGCTTGTCGTAGGGACGGAAGTAGCCCTCCAGAGCCCAGGCCTTCTCACAGTACTCGACCGACCACGCGTCCACGATGTCCTCGGTGTCGGCAGAGATGCCGTACTCCTTGGGCATGTAGATCTTGCCAGGCGACTCGAACGTCAGCTGATGCAGCCCGGTGTGCGTGGTGATGTGGTCGCAGAGGGCCACGTTGTCGTCCTCGTCGATCGGCTCGCCGTTGACGAGTGCACAACGACCCACGTCGCCGTCTCCGGGATCGGCCGTGATGCGTACCTCGGATTCGACCGTGGTGGTGTCGTCGTCATCGTCGTCTGCGACGTCGTCGTCCCCGGCGATGTCGTCATCGCCCGTGGTGGGGTCGACGCAGCCGGAGTTGACGGTGATCACGAGTGCCCCCAGAAGGAGGCTGAGAAGAATTTGCAGCCGGGTCATGGCTACCTCCCTTTCTGCCCTTTACGGGGGCTATGCTACACCACACTATGCGGAGCAACAATCTTCAAAGGGGAGACCCCTCTCAAGGCTGTTGCCCCGCTTTTGCTTCAAGCATTATGTCAAAGGACAATTCTACAATTTAATTATGCACCTAAATTAGCTAATTTGTCAAGTTGTCAAGATCTATTTATCCACAGTTTTTAAGTAAAATAAGGCAAATTAAGCTCATGACTTAAGCCTGGACTCAGGGAGAATCCAGGCTTATGTAGGCTTGCTTATTGTAGTGGGTCTTCAGAGCTGGTAATTCGGCAGTAGTAGCCGGTTTTTGGCTCTGGGTCCCTGGAATTGATTTCTGGCCAGTAAGCAATCTGAACCGCTCCAGGATTGACGTAGGCGATCGGGTTGATCAGTTCTGGATCCTGGCGAGGGTTATAGGCAAATCCGCGTTGGAAAAGCATTTGCCCTTGCGGCAGAAAGATCTGACCGTGCTTAGTCCAGATAGTGATGGCATGCTCATCACAAATTCGGTTCGGATCAATGCAGGGCCGGTCACAATCGAAATAGTCACCTAATGGGACATGGATCTCCCAACCGGTACAGCCGATCTGGACGTCGGTTTTCGTATCCACGATCGAGACCTGAACAGAACCACAGGTTAGTTCCGGGTGCGAAGCTGAGAAGATGAAAGTACCTGAAGCCAGTTCCAGGGTCTGTGGCGAAGGACCGATCTCACGCTGGTTAAGAGACAGTTTGATCTGAACCTCTTGTTCGTGGTCGTAGTTAGTGCCAACCTTGACCAGGTACGAGGTCAGGATGTAGTCATCCTCATTGGTGGATGAGCCGTCGTCAATATCGTACCCCCCTTCGGTTAGAGGCACACATCCCAGGAACAGGATCATGGTCAGTAACCAAGCGATCATTGATCTCATGGTACGCCCCTTTCCGCTTGGATAAGCAAGCAAAGACCGATTAACAAGCACTTTATCCTAACAATGGTTTGACAGTTATGTCAAACCGTGCTTAGCTCGAATAAACCCCCTTTTGGAAAAGGAGAAGAAGATGTCCTGGATGAAAACAACTGTTTTGGTGGTCAGCTTGGTCGCTTCGCTGTGTGCGATCGTATTGTGTCTGACAGTCATGACCATGGTCAGGCACGAGACACACCAGTCCAGCGAGGTCCTGCCAGTGGCTGAAGAGCCACACCTGGTCAACCTGTGCGACAGTGAAGGCCAGGAGTGCCGGCCAGTGCTGTATCATCCCTTTGGTGACCCTTTCGTTTTCGATTGAGCCGAAACGAGCGGGCTCCAGTCGAATTCGCGCGGCGCAACTTGTGTCGCGCGTTTTCGTTTCTTGTTAGTCAATTCCAATGTTATCCACTCCAAGACGTCAAAAATTTCTGACAAAAATTTTAAGCGCGAAATAAACATTTAGGAATCCTGTTATGTCAATTTGACATAACAGAAAAATTGGCTAATTTTGGCCAAAATTTGTTTGACAAAGGTTTTTGAACATGGTTGCCTGGAAGTAGAACCTTTCAAACCACGTCGCTCACGAGCGACGTGACAAAGGTCATCAAAGGCACATCCCTAAGAAAGTCTCTACGGTGTCTCGTGTTCGTTGCTTCCGGTTGGTAACTGGAAGGAGGAAGCGACGCTCGCGCCACTTTGGAGCCTTCTTAGACACTTCTTCTCCCCACAGCATTTTATTAAGTGATGGTTTGACAGGGGGAGTCAGTTAAGCCATCACTTAAGAAGTGCACACTCCCACGTCTCCGACGCAAAAACACACGACTCCTTGCGTCGGAGGCGGTCGATCAATGTAGTTCGGTCCGTCTCTTGTACTTCAGTATGAGGAACTAGAGATGTTCAACTACAACCTGATCACGACCTTGATGTGGGGACTGACTTTGCTGGCCTGTCTTTTGAGCGGATGCAACAGTGTCTTCTCAGGCCCTTCATCTGCTGCGTCAGACGGAGGGCATGGGGGCGAAGCAACCTTGCCGGAAGGTGTCCTGCATCTGCCGTTCGCAACTGGCGAGAGTCATTTGTGTACGCAAGGCGCTGGTGGTGGCTATTCGCACAACGCCACCTCGACTCATTACGGCTTGGACCTGGACACGGACAACTCGCATCACGAGGACGTGTTCGCTCCGGCCAGCGGAACGGCCTACGTTCACTACGACACTTCACTTACTGGTTTCGGTTACCACATCAACATCGACCTTGGCGACGGGACCTACGTGGTCCTGGCCCACCTTGATGATGTGTTTATCGAAAACGAGGCTGAGGTTGCGGCTGGACAGCTTGTTGGCTACGAAGGTTGTACCGGGAACTGTACCGGCGATCACCTTCACCTGGATTTGCACCAGGGTTGGCCTGACCTGATGGCCCAGCACGGCACTTCACTTCTGACCAGTTATATGGTCCGTGACGTTACCAGTGGTAGCGATGCCATGGTCCTGCAAAGTGACCACTTCACCTGCGATTTGTCTAGTGGTCATCACTACGAGTCGCAGCTACCCGTGGTTTCCTGGCATCCAGACGGAACCTTGTTGAAGAAGCCGGACAGTGCAGAGATTTTCGTGGTTGATCGTAACGACATTCATTGGATTGAGCACGAAGAGATCTTCGAAAGCTACGGTTTTTACTGGGACGACGTGGTTGTCATGTCTGAACACGAGCTGTGGTGCTGGCCAGAGAACGGTTCGATTATCAGCGAACCGACTGAGTATCGGGCAGTATACGACGAGCATGGAACGACCTGGATCGCTTTTGAACCAGCTGACGATCCTGGGCGCTATCGTCAGGCTGTGCATGCAGAAGTTGAGGATGAGGTTTTGAACAGCTGGGGAATCAGTGTGGCCTATACCCACAACGAAGAACCTGGATCCGAGATTCTGAATGATTATCCAGTAGCTGATGACCATGTTCACCTGCGTGACGGAACCTTGGTTGAGGAATCAGGATCCTCGGCTATCTATGCTGTTCATGAAGGTGCAGCCTTGCCGATCAAGAACTGGGAAACGTACTTGTTGCTTGGTTTCGAGCGCCGATTCGTTTTCTCAGTCCCGGAAGACTCGCTGCGTTTGGCCGTGGACGAAATCGGTAGCTGCGAAACTGACATCGGCTGCATTTCTACGGAAACTGTAACCTCGTGCGGAGAACATGATCTGTCTATCAGCTTTGCTGATGATGACGATGATGATGATCATCCTTCGCATGGGGATGATGACGACGATACCGATAATTCGTCCGGTCCTGGCGACGACGACGATGACACCGAGATCGGTGACGACGATGACGTTGTCTCGGATGACGATGATACGGTCGATCTTGGAGATGACGACGACACTGTTGGAGACGATGATGATATCGTCTCGGATGACGACGACACCGAGATCGGAGACGATGATATCGTGTCTGACGACGATGTTGCAGATGATGACGATGATACAGTTGCCGAAGAGGAATGGCTGCTGCTTGAAGTCGAAGGTCACCTGGACGGTGCTTGGCCAGACCATCTTCTACTCGAGGGTGAACTTCTGGACGAGAATGATTCGCCGTCCGGCGGCGGTTTCTGGTGGGCCACGCTCGAGGAGGTGACGAACAACAACACTGTCACCTGGAACGCCTACGTCAAACCTGATTGGACCTTCCGTCACTCGTACGAATACGAGCGCTACGGGGTCACTTCCTGGTCCTGC
>CAYZPO010000020.1:0-16729 GCA_964480695.1 uncultured Gammaproteobacteria bacterium
CTTCAAGTTTTTTTATTTTTTTAGCCATGTTCTAAATATCCAAATTCTGTACTGCCTTGGCATGAGTTTGGATAAACTTTTTTCGAGGGGCCACGTCTGCGCCCATTAACACATCAAAGATTTGGTCAGCACGTCGAGCATCTTCCACGGTTACCTGCTTCATCAATCGGGTCACTGGATCCATGGTTGTATGCCAGAGCTGATCCGGATTCATTTCTCCCAGACCCTTGTAGCGCTGAACACCGATTACTGCGTCACTCTTTTTGCCTTTAGACATTTGAGCGGTCGCTTTTTCTTTCTCTTCATCAGTATAAACCCAACGCACATCTTTTCCAAGTGACAAGCGGTACAACGGTGGTTGGGCAATATAAATGTGGCCTTGGGATACGAGTTCAGGGAAGTAGCGGTAGAACAAAGTTAAGAGCAGAGTTCGAATGTGGGCTCCGTCTACATCAGCATCAGTCATGATTACGACATGATCGTATCGTAGCTTTTCAATATCAAACATTTCACCGATGTTGGTTCCCAAAGCAATGATCAGGGCCTTAAGTTCAGTATTGGCTAACATTTTGTCGAGTCGAGCGCGTTCAACGTTTAAAATCTTACCGCGTAAAGGTAGGATAGCCTGAGTTTTGCGATCACGCCCTTGTTTAGCTGAACCACCAGCAGAATCTCCCTCAACAATGTACAGCTCTGACTTGGAAGCATCACGGCTAGAACAGTCAGCTAGTTTACCTGGAAGGGTCAGACCTTCAAGCATACCTTTGCGTAACACAGTGTCACGTGCTGCCCGAGCCGCTGCCCGAGCCTGGGCTGCTAGAACACATTTACCGATAATGGCTTCAGCATCCTTTGGGTGTTCTTCAAGATAAATTTTGAAAGCATCAGCAAAGACAGACTCAACTGCGGTGCGGGCTTCTGGGTTTCCCAGCTTAGCCTTGGTCTGTCCTTCAAACTGTGGCTCTTTGATTTTGACACTAATTACTGTGGTCAGTCCTTCGCGCACATCATCTCCGGTCAGGTTAGAGTCTTTTTCTTTAAGCAAGTTCTTACCACGAGCGTAGTTGTTCAGTTCTCGAGTCAGGGCTGTTTTGAATCCTGAAAGGTGCATTCCACCCTCAGGGTTGGCAATGTTGTTAGCAAAACAGGAGATCGATTCATGATAGTCCTCAGTGTACTGCAAAGCAACCTCAACTTCGACATCTGTTGGAGCGTCGTGTTTAGCAATATAGAAAACGTTCGGATGCTTGATCGACTTACCAACATTGATGTGGCGGACGTAAGAAGCAATTCCACCTTCGAAATAAAATGTATGACTGCGCTTGGCTTTCTTGTCTCGATCATCCATGACCGTGATTTTGATTCCTTTGGTCAGATAAGCCTGGTTGCGCAAGTGATCCAGAATGGTTTGAAAATCAAATTCAATAGTTTCAAAAATACTGGCGTCAGGCTCGAAAGTAATCGTGGTTCCAGATCCTCTTGCTTTTCCAACAGCCTTTGCTTTGCTTTTTGGTTTTCCAACGCTGTATTCCTGTTGCCAAAGTTTTCCATCACGTTTTACCTCAGCTTTGAGATAAGTTGATAAAGCGTTTACAACAGAAACACCAACTCCGTGTAGTCCTCCAGAAACTTTATAACCACCAGCTCCGAATTTTCCACCAGCATGTAGTTTAGTTAGCACGAGTTCGAGAGCGGATTTTTTAAACTGTGGATGAATGTCTACCGGGATACCACGTCCGTTGTCCGTGACTGAGACTTTGTTTCCTGGAAGCAGCTTCACAACAATTTCATCACAAAAACCAGCCATGGCTTCATCAATGGCGTTATCTACGACCTCCCAAACCAAGTGGTGCAGTCCACTGGCACTAGTGGATCCAATGTACATTCCCGGACGCTTACGCACTGGCTCTAGGCCTTCCAGGACCTGAATCTCTTTGGCACCGTATCCAGACTTTTTGGCTTTCTTCTTAACGATTTTTTTGACCGGCTTCTTTACGCTTTTCTTAGCGACTTTTTTAGCAGGTTTCTTTGTGGGCATAAAAGAAAAATAACTCTATTTGCTCAAAATTTTCTGAGGCTATTTTAGCATGATTTTAGTAAAAGGGGAAGGGTCAATCGCTGTTGACAAACCCCTTATTTTTTGGTTAGCTCTATGGGACTTGAACGTCAGAAAACGACCCATGAGGTCGGGAGAGGAATCAGAATGCCCAACGTGACCATTAAGGGAATCGTTCCTGGAGTCAGGGCCACCGGTGAACTCAAACAGAGTGTTGCCGAGGCGTTGGCCGGGATGGAAGAGTTGGGAATCGAGCCCAGGCAGGTCAGGGTCTGGACCCCGGCCGACATCGAGCCGTACACGGCCAGTCCGGCGCTGCGGGCCTCGATCGTCGATCTGTTCGACGAGCCGGAGGGTAAGGCGCCGCGTACCAAGGAGACCTGTGACACGGTGTCCGACGTCCTGAAGGTCGTGATCGCCCGTTGGGCCAGGGAGCACATGCCGCGGTGTCACGATCTCGAAGCACGCGTCTCCCTGCATGGCATGAGGGAGGATGGCTACGCCACCTGCGATCCGCACGACCTGGCCGATGAGTCTGCCGGCGACTGAACCGAACCACAACACCCCAACCGGCTCGCTAGAGTCTGAGGGAGGGAATGATGACACAGAAGTACACGTCTCGATCTGCGCTCGCGCGGGATTTGATCCGCTGGCTCGAGATCCAGATCCCGAAGTTGATCCGCGCCGATGCCAAGAACAAGCTGAAAGGCCGAGCCGGTGGTTGCCTCACGGTAATCGATCCGAAGGTGAGCCGAACTCGCCCGATCCTGCAGGTCTACATCGGCGAGGTGGTCGAGGAGAAGTTCAGCAAGTACGGTGACCTCAGCCTGGAGAAGGCCACCCGTATGGCCGAGCATCCCGAACACTGGTGCAGTGCTCAGAGCCGGGATCCGGACGACATCACCGAAGATCAGCTCGCGGCCGAAGGGGGTCGGCAGCGGCGCTGGGGTGGTGCGATCCGGTCGCACAAGACCGGTCTGATCTACTCCTTCTCGGGCCTGCCTGAGGCCTGCGATCATGCCATGATGGTCTGGGTTGTCTCGATCGTGGAGAACTGGAGTGAAGATGATATCACCCAGTTCATGCACTATCTGGATGACATTCCGATGTGGAACGACATGATCCGAGCCGCCTGAACCGCACCTTCAACGTCAACTGACGACACACTCACCCCGCGCCAACCGCGTCTAGGCCCTTCGCCTGCCCGGTAGGTGCGGGGTCTTGTTATTTTTGCTATAATAAAGACACTATGGAGGGTGAATATCAGGCTCCAGATATTGGGGCTGTTGAGAAACGATATAAGTGGTCCTTGTTGTGGATCAAGGTACGAGAACCGCTGCGCAAGTCCGGTTTGGTGATTTGGGCTGTAGTGGATGTACTTTTGATCCTTTTTGTTTTATGGACCATGATTGATACATACCTGATCAGTTATGAAGGTGAGCGAGCGCTATTTGCCGGCATGGCTTTGAATCAAAGTAATCGTCATCAAGTTGTTCTGTCCACTGTGCCTGAAGCTTTGAAGTTATCAGATGCTGATGTTTTTGCTTTAGGTGATGGTCGGTTTGATTTTTACGCTCAGGTCGAGAATAAGAACGAGAACTATTGGATTGAGTTTGATTACTATTTTGAATACAGCGGGGAACTGGTAACTGAATCTCGATCAGGCTATGTTTACCCACTCAGCTCTAAACCGCTGATCGATCTGGCTGTGGAACTCAACACCAATCCTCAAACAACGCAGGTGGTGATTGAGAATGTGGAATGGCATTTTGTTGATCCACACCTGATTCCTGATTTTGCCGCTTTCCTTGAAGATCGTTTAGATTTTGAGATTGTGGAGACTGACTATGTTCCTTCGCTAGATTTTGATACAGTGGTAGCCCGGAGCAGTTTTACTGTGGAGAACCAAACCGCTTACGGTTATTGGGAGCCTGTTTTCTACGTCCTGCTTTATCGAGGGACTTCAGTCGCTGGAGTAACCCAGGCCATAATTCCTGAGTTTGCTCCTGGTGATGAACGGACTGTGGAACAGAACTGGTTTGGAACCTTGCCAGCAGTGACCAAAGTTGAAGTTATCCCAGAGGTTGATTTGCTGGACACAGATTCTTACTTACCTTTAGAAGGTGACATCCAGGAGGACTTACATTAGAATATGCTAAAAAATCCTGGTTTTTTAAGACAATTTGATTGGTTTTTGTTTGCTGCTGTTTTTGCATTAGTGCTGATGGGGCTGGCCGCGATCTATAGCGTGGCTCTTTCTCAGGTCAGTGCTGATTTTATTTTCGTTAAAAAACAGGTTTTGGCTTTGGTCATCGGATCAGTCTTTTTTGGGCTGTTTGCTTTGTCTAATTATCGTCTGCTCCGCAGTTACAGTTTGGTTTTGTACGTAATCGGAATTCTATTGTTGATTGGAGTGTTAATTTTTGGCACTACGGTTCGAGGGACCACAGGGTGGTTCAGTATGGCCGGATTTAGTTTCCAGCCGGTCGAGTTAATGAAGATCATTCTGGTCATTGTCTTGGCTCGATATTTTAGCGAGCGCGCGCGCCGACGTTTAGGTTGGCGGGAGATTCTGGAAAGTGGAGCCTTGACCGCCTTGCCAGCCGGGTTGGTTTTGTTTCAGCCTGACCTTGGTTCAGCACTGGTCTTGATCGCTCTTTGGGGAGTAGTGGTGATTGTGGCTGGAATCCGTAAGTTGCAGTTATTGATTTTAGCTGTTGGCTTTTCTTTGGTTTCAGTCTTGTCCTGGTTCTGGGTCTTAGCTGAATATCAAAAAGCACGCATCATGACTTTTCTAACCCCGGCCAGTGATCCGTTAGGACAAGGGTATAACGTGATGCAAGCGATTATTGCTATTGGTTCTGGTGGATGGTTCGGGCGAGGTCTTGGTTTTGGTTCACAAAGCCAACTTAAGTTTTTACCTGAAGCCCAAACCGATTTTATTTTCGCGGTGATCGCTGAGGAGTTAGGTTTTTTTGGAGTTCTTCTGGTGCTAGTGGCCTTTGCTTTTTTAATGGCCCGCATTCTTAGATTGATCAAGCTGGCTTCTGATAATTTCACTAGCTACTTGCTCCTTGGAATCGGAACAGTCATCTTTTTTCAATTCCTGGTTAACATCGGTATGAACTTAGGTCTGCTTCCGGTTACTGGAATTGCTTTGCCTTTGGTTAGTTATGGAGGTTCATCCTTGCTCATGGTTTTAATCATGGTGGGAATTGTGGAAAGTATTGCCTTACGCACGCGAACAGCCAAGACTCGTTTGTCCGCCCAAGAAATGTTACAATAAGAATGTATGTTACCTCTTTCTGGATCTGATCTTTGGGGAGACGGAGTGAAAATAATTTCGCGCTGCCCCCTTTGTGACAATCAGAGCGATAAAATAGACACGCATATTTTGGGAGATAACGGTGAAAGTCGTTTATTACATTTACGCTGTCAAAAGTGCAGTAATTCGATCTTGGCCCTGGTTCTGGTATCTCCAGGCGGGGTAAGTTCTCTAGGCCTGTTAACGGATTTGACCTTTGAAGATGTACGACGCTTTAAAGCTGGTAACAGCGTGACTATAGATGATGTGATTAGGATTCACGAGGTTCTGGAAAATAGCGGCTTGACATTTTCCCAGGATTAAGGCAAACTAGCGGGCGTTATTAAGCTAGAAATTTATGGAAACGATTATATTACAGGCTGAGCCGCGAGAGGTGGTAGGCCGAAAAACGGATACCTTAAGAGAAGAGTCTGTTGTACCAGGAGTTGTTTATGGTCCAAAGGCTGAACCAATCAATGTTCAGGTCAAGCATAATGATTTGGTGGCTGTGTTTAGAACAGTTGGACGCAGTAGTTTGGTTGATCTGGAGATCGCTGGTGGTAAGACAGCCAAAGTGATTATTCAGGATGTGCAACGGGACCCGATCAAGGACGACATCACTCACGCTGATTTCTATCAGGTCGATATGACTAAAGAGGTCTCGGCCACGGTTCGACTGGAATTCACTGGTTCTTCAGTTGCGGTTAAAGAACTTGGAGGAACTTTGGTTAAGGCTCGGAACACGGTTGAAGTTAAGGGCCTCCCTGACAAATTGGTAGGTTCGATTGAAGTGGATATTACTAAGTTAGAAACTTTTGATGACGTGATTCATGTTAAGGACGTACCTCTTCCAGAGGGTCTAGTCTGGGACATGGATGATGAGCGAGCTGTAGCTCTGGTAAATCCACCACGAACTGAAGAACAGATGGCTGCCCTTGAAGAGGCTCCAGAAGAAGTTGAGGTTACTGGTGCTGATGAAGCCGAAGAAGGTGAAGAGGGTGAAGAAGGTAAGAAAGATGGAGATGAAGCCAAAGACTCTGGAGAGTCAGACAAGAAGGGGGACGGCGGTGAGTCCGCTGAAGACTCAAAGTAATGACCATACCAAAACCAACTCAAAAACAGTTGATAATTGTAAGCGCGGTGATTTTAGCAATCACCGCTGCTTTGATTCTTGCGGCTTTAAGTGAGCACGTTTTTCCTCAGCTGCAAGAGCGGGTAGAACAAGTGATTGATCCGCAAAGCGGAGTTGAAACACCGTACCGCCATCCATTAACCGGTGAACCGTCTTTTGATGAAGTGGAAAGACCACATATTTATGGAGTGATGGTGGAGAACATGGTTGAAGCTTGGCCTTTGTCCGGAATTGATCAGGCCTTTTTGGTGATCGAGGCTCCGGTGGAAGCTGCGATTCCTCGCCTGTTAGCTTTTTATTATCAAGGACAGGAAGTGAACAAGATCGGTCCGGTACGTTCGGCTCGGCCGTACTATCTTAATTGGAACGAAGAGCTTGAGGCCATGTATGTTCATGTTGGTGGTAGCCCAGACGCTCTGAATCAGATTCGTTATAGTGATATGTTGGATTTGAATGAGTTCTATTACGGTTGGTTCTTCTGGCGTAGTGACAGCCGTTCTGCTCCACACAACACTTACATTTCGTCTGAGCTTTTGGATTCGGCTTATGAAGAAGTTAGTTCTTGGGAAACTGTGCTGGATCCTGAGTATGGACTGTGGTCGTTCAAGGATGATGTCGCTGAGGATGAGCGTCCGGAGTATCAGATGGTAACCATGAACTTTTCACCATACTTTGGAGGTTTGTATGAGGCAGGTTGGGAGTACGATCCTGAAACAAATGATTACGTTCGCTATCAAAGCGGGTATGAGATGACACTGCTCGAAGGTGATGGCGTACGTGCGAATAATATTGCTATCCTTGAGACAGATATTGTGGTTTTGGATGAGATCGGACGACGACAGATTACAACTGCAGGTGAGGGTCCGGCCATGGTTATTCAGGATGGGCAGGTGATCATGGGTACCTGGTCTAAGCCTTCGTCTGAAGGGCGGTTGCGTTTTTATGATAATGAAACCGGCGAAGAAATCATGTTCAACGCCGGGGTAACTTGGATTGAGGTTTTGGATGATCTTGAAGACGTTAAAATCAAAACGTAGAGACAAGGCATGCCTTGTCTCTACAGATTTTGAACAATAACGATTCGATCAAGACCGGCCAGGTCTTGTTTTATTTTTGGTTTAGCAGACGGGAAGTAGTGTTTGATCAAGGTTTTGATCGCTTCGGTTTGGTGGGGGTCGATCTCGATTACAGTTGTCAGTTTACAGTTGTCAGTTAGCAGTTGGCGGTTTTCTGATAGTTCGCGGAACAGTTTCCAGTAGGCGTCTAGACCATCGGCTCCGGCTTCAAGGGCTTGGCGTGGCTCCCATTCTTTGAGCTCGATCTGAGCTTTTTCCCACTGCTCCGTGGTCAGGTATGGCAGGTTGGCACAGATGATTATGTGGTCGGGTAAAGCTTCTCCGACACTTTTTAGTTTTTTAAATAATTTGACCAAGGGCCGCAAAGTGTCACCGACCTGAAAGTCAATCAGATCAGTCACATTGTGTTTTTCAGCATTTTGTCGAGCCACAGCCAGGGCCTCAGAGCTAATATCCGTGGCAATTACTGGGAGCTTAGTCTCGGCGGCTAGAGTTATCGCAATGGCTCCTGAGCCGGTGCCGATGTCAGCGAACCAAATATTCTTCTCAGCCATCTCTGATGGCGTCTGACCTTCAGACCGGATCAGAGATCCGTTAGAAGATTTTTCTAAGCCATCTTTGATGGCGTTCTCAACCAAAAGCTCAGTCTCAGGTCGCGGGTTCAGCACAAAGCGGTTGACCTTGAAGTCGCGTTTGTAAAATTCTTTCTTCCCAACAATATTGGCCACTGGCTCGTGAGCCAAACGACGTTTGACCATTTTACGGAATTGATCAGATTTTTCATCAGGAATCTCATCATTCAGATGTCCGAATAAAAAAGTTTTATTTTCTCCAACAACATGAGCGAGCAAGATTTCAGCATCAAGCATAGGCGAGTCCAAACGGTCGCCAGTGAAAGCATCAATATCGTGATGTCCTTTAAGTTTTGTGTTGGCCCATTCTAGGGCTTCAAGAATAGTCATAGGGACATTAAAACATGAAACGCCCGAGCCGGGAAGGCTGGTCGGGCGCGAAGGGGACATTAAGGTTTCATAGCTCGCAGCTGATCCAGTACGGACTGTGCTGCTGGATCTTCGCTTGAGGTGTGCAGAGAATATGTCTGACCCACGGTGTGGGCTTGGACCACCCCAGCTCTGACCAGAGCGTCAAGGGCTGAGCGAAGATTGGCTTTGCTGCTCCTGCGCCGGCCTCTAGTGAACGCGTGCAAACCATCCAGGCTGGCACGGTTGTTGCCGCGGAAGGAGCTGGATCGTCCAGGACGAAGCAGACCATGTACCAGAGCCGCTTGAGCCAGCTCAACCTCTGTACTGCCCAGGTGTTCAGTGATCCCGGACAGATCCAGATCAAGGTGCATCTGCCCTAGATCGCGGTGTTGGACCTCGGTCGTTGTTGCTGTTTCAACCGACTCCTCAGGCTCGTCGCCTGTGATCATTGGGCGTTTGTGAGCACCACGTTCTTGAAGTGCCTGTGATCTGTTTGGGGTAGGCCTGGATATCACCGAGGGTGATGTCGAAGGAGTCCGGGGAGACGGTGGAACATAGCCGACACCAGGTCGATGGTGTGGAACGTAACGCAGAAGACTCAGTTCCCGTGGGTTGTCATCACGGAAGTGAACTAGGAGTTCGATCAGCTCGGCCTTGGTGCGTGAGGTAACGATTGAGGGCTGTCGACGGAAGGCATCCAGGATTCGTTGGTCAACCAGTTGTCGATCCAACATCAGCTCGCCGAGAAGGTCTAGATTATCGCGGCCGCAACGTGCCAGGAACTGATCTAGTAACCGGATCGGGATTTTGCGTCTGGTGAAGGCAGTACTGGCGTACCATAGATTTGGTACACTTCGGATTCCCAGTTCATGGTAGTAACCCATGAAGATGTCAGCCAGTTCGACCATGGTACCCGGTTGAGCAAAGAGGGGCAGCCAACCGCCTGGATTCGTTAAGAGGTCGAACAGGTCCATTGGGAAGCAGGCGTAGAAGTAATCAATGGCTTCAGCTGAGACTTGATCTTCAACCGGGAATGATAGCTGCATCCGCCGAGCGATTTGCAGATTCTGAGAAACGCTAAGGCCAACAACGGAGAACTTGCTCAGGGCCATGAAGTGTCTGACTAGACCCTGGTTATTAATCTTGCCTTTCGTGACCTTGATGATTTCTCGGAGCAAGGTCAGATACACCTGGCTGAAGTTGCCTTGCGGACGCTGTGTCTGCCGGTGGATAGCCTCGGCATCGATTATTTTAGCCAGCTCATAGGCCCAGAAACCATCAATTTGCAACACGCTCATAAAGGCGACTGAGAGCTGAATGGTTGTGGTCTCGCGGTCGGAATATCCCTGGACGTATCGGTACATCCGCTCGGCAGGGTTTAGGGTCTTTGCCATTGGCCAGCCTCCTCTGCTTTAGCTGAAACATTATGTCAATTAACGTTGATTGTGATAGAACTTGGTCATGCAGTATAAGCTTGGGACTGATTTTTGTCAATTTGAAACGCCCGAGACGAAAGGTCGGTCTCGGGCGCAGGGGGAAGGTACGGGTGTCTCCCGTCTGGCAAGGGGCGCGGGGACGCCGGCCAGGAGGGCGTGCCACCCGTACCTTATTCGAGTGCCTTGCCCGGCAGCGGCCGGGCTTACGGCACGAGTCAAGGTGCTTTTGTCCTCTAGTTGCCGGCCGCACAATCTGCTCGGCGGTTTTTTGGGGGGAGGGGGTGGGCCGCCATTCCTTTGTGGGGAAGTGCAGGGAGTACGGCCGGCAACTCGAGGTGACACAAAGATAGCACAGCCCTCTGAGGCTGTCAACCCCTTAAACGTCATCGAGGCCCCAACCAGCGGAAGGGGCCTCGAGAAGAGGAAAGAGCGGGGGTTGTTGACGCGGATCTGCGTCGAAGGTAGGTCAGTCGGTGGAGAGCTGGGCCACGGTCGTGTCCTGCCGGATCGTGAAGGTGTATCCAGCAGCAACGGCGATGGACTCGTTGCCCACGGTGACCCGATAGGCTACGGCCGTATCTTCTTCGTCCGGCTGGTCGCTGACCACCTGGCATTCGGGCTCGCTCACCAGCTGGCTGGTTCCCGTGCTCTTGCACAGGACGTGTTCACCGGAGTTGCACTCCAGACCGTGCTGGTATCCGGCCACGGCCGGCCCGTGCCACTCGACCTGGCAAGGCGATGAGGCCGTGGTGGCAATACCCATTCCGGTCAACGGGTGGGTCACACACTCGGTCTGATCCGGACCCAGGATGGTGACCTGTTCGCCGGAACGAACCCAGACGTGGTTGCCTGAGACCGTTCGAGCCGGGGCCGTGGGTACGGAGACACTCGAACACAGGTTGTCCTCCCTGTGGCTCCTGGAGGAGTAAGGGGAACGCCATCCGGAGGACGTCGCCAGTTCGTATCGACCCGAGCGAACGGGCTCATCACACGCTGGTGGATTCCGGCTGACCAGCACTTTGTCTCCGACGCGGATCTTGCCATAACCCTGGAGGGTCATCAGCGATGACTCGGCCACGGCCTGGCGTACGAACTGGGTCTCGCCGCTCTCGATCCGGACGATCGAGTTGAGCGAGTCGTCCACGTAGTACGGCTGGCGTCCGCTGATTCGCACGTTGGAAACGCGGACCTGGCCCGGGTGTACGAGCACGGTGGCTCGGTAGCGCTGGGCCACCTGGACGCAGCGGTCGTAGCCCTGGATCGTGGCGATCCGGATGTCCGTGGGTACGCCGTCGAGGTCGACCATCAGGTCGTAGTCGCTGATGTTGACGACCTCCTCGTCGTAGAGCCAGAACTCGAAGACGAGCGTGGCTGCCTCGTGCGGGGCGAGCTGGTAGGCGGTCAGGCCGTTGCGGACCGGACCGTCGTTCTCGCCGGCCAGGGCCGGGGTGAAGGGGATCGCCATGGTCAGGACCAGGACGAGCGAGAGGATACAGGTGATGTGTCGGTTCATGAGCTCTCTATCTCCTGAGAAAGACACCCCAAAATGAGTGTGTCCGGGGATTGTCTTGATCAAAGACCAAGGGGCTATAATAGCCCCTTTTGTCTTAGTTGTCAAGCTATTTAAGCTTATCTTGAGCAGTTTTAAGCTCGGTTTCGGTGCCGATCGGGAGCCAGAATTGAGCTTGTTCAACCATGATCGGATATTGTTTAGACATCTCAATCATGGTGTGAGGAAGTGAGTATTCGATTTTGTCGTGAACCGTTATCTCGGCCAAAGGCTGGTCAAAGAAACGCGGGTCAAGCACGTACGCTCCAGTGTTGCGGAGGATTGGCTTGTCATCCAAGATGTCAGATTTGATGCCAGTCATGCGACCATCTTGATTGATCTGAATCGAGCTTGGGGCTGGGCCGGTTGTTTCAGAGACCAGAATTCCGAGCGGGTGTGAGATCAAACGCGTTAGATCTGATTTATCATAAAGATCATCGCCGTTCACAACCAGGAACTTGTCCTGCAATCGATCTCGGAGCAGATGCAGGGCTGCACCAGTTCCGTTCAGCTCTGCTTGTTCGACATATGAAATCGGAATACCGTTCCAAGATTCGTCTAGGTGCTCGATAATTTGTTCTTTAAGATGTCCAACCACAATGATAATCTCGTTAACCGCGTCAGGTAGCGCTTCCAAAATATGAACAATGATCGGCTTGTCACCGACCTTGATCATGGTTTTGGGAGTTGTTTCAGTGTGTGGACGTAGGCGTAAACCTTGCCCAGCAGCGAGGATTACGGTTTGCATAGGAATAGAAATTGTTAGCAGAATATCAGTATTGTTAGCTGGCGACAGGAATTGTTGGCTGAGGGCACCATTGTTAGTTCAGAGCATAGATCGTTAGTCAACAATGGTGATATTCTGCCAACAATGGTGCTCTGGACTAACAATCCTGTTTCCAAGCCAACAATTTTATTTTAGTTTCTCCTCAATCTCCACTTTCTTCAAGACTTCGATAATATCACCAACATCCCCATCCATAATTCCCGGCAGGTTGCTCCAGTTAGCATTCACGCGATGATCAGTGATGCGGTCCTGAGGGTAGTTGTAGGTGCGGATTTTTTCTGAACGTTCTCCAGTACCGATTTGACCTCGTCGTTCACTTTCAAGCTCTTTGCGTCGTTTTTCCTCTTCCGCAGCAAATACTCGGGCGCGAATAATAGATAACGCCCGTTCTTTATTCTGTTTCTGTGATCGTTCATCCTGACAGTACACCATTAATCCAGTTGGCAGGTGAGTGATTCGAATCGCGGAGTAAGTAGTATTTACAGATTGACCGCCGGCTCCAGTTGAGGTGGTCGCCTCAATTTTTAGATCTTTAGGATCGATCTTCACATCCACCTCTTCTGCCTCAGGAAGTACAGCTACAGTTACAGTCGAGGTGTGAATGCGACCCTGTTTTTCAGTCTCAGGTATACGCTGCACACGATGTACACCGGACTCGTACTTGAGATGACCATAAACGCCAGTACCTTCGATAGAGAAGATGACCTCTTTGAATCCGTTCAGATCATTTTGACTGGAAGAGATCAGTTTAGTTTTCCAGCCCTGAAGTTCAGCGTAACGAGAATACAATCGGAACAGGTCAGATGCAAACAAGGCAGCCTCGTCTCCACCAGTTCCGGCCCGAATTTCAACAATAATATTTTTCTTGTCCAAAGGATCAGGGGGAACCAAAGCGATCGTTAGGTCAGCTTCTAACTTTTCGAGTTGATCAGTCAGTTCCTCAATCTCGGCTTCAGCCAATTCTTTCATCTCCGGATCTTTAGCTGCTTCCTGTGCACTCTTCAGATCTGCCTGTGCTTTCTCAAATTCGTCGACCAGCTCCATTGTCTCGCGCAAGTCAGCATGCTCTTCGTTAAGCTCTTTCATCTTTCTAGGATCCGAAACCACACTCGGATCAGCCATCTGCTCCTCGAGCTCCTGTTTTCTTATTTTCTTATTTTCTAATTTTTTTATTAAATCCATATAATCAAAAAGCGTTCTTCTATTATATTCGAAGAACGCCTTTTATCACAAATGTTATTCCTCGGCTTTGACAACCTTCTTTTTAACTACAGCGGTTTTAGTCTCCTCAATTTCATACTTTGGACCCTTAGCAGTTCGCTTAGCTTTTTTCTCAGCTTTCTTAGTGGCCTTGCTTTTAGTTGCTGTAGCCTTCTTAGCAGCACGAGCCTGGAATTTCTCCACCCGGCGAGCAGTATCCACGATTTTCTGAGTACCAGTATAAAAAGGATGACAAGCTGAACAAAGCTCAATCTGAGTTGTGTCCTGAGTTGAACCAACCTGATAAGAAGCGCCACAAGCACAAGTGATGGTCGCATTGCTGTTATAAGCTGGATGAGTGTTCTTTTTCATACGGCCAGAGTGTATCAAACTGGGTAAATCATGTCAATGATGCTATTATAGCGGCGATGTCTACACCAATTGAACAATATGATTATGAGCTGCCACCCGAGTTTATTGCTCAGGAGCCAATAGAGCCACGAGACCAGTCACGGTTGCTGGTTTTAGATCGGGCTCAAGGCAAAATTGAGCATCAGCGGTTCTATCAGCTCGGAAAATTTCTGCGTGATGATGACGTGTTAGTGTTTAACAATACCAAGGTTTTTAAGGCTCGGTTACGAGGTCAGATCTCAGATACTGAGATCGAGGTCTTTCTACTTCGAGCTCACAACACAGTTTGGGAGGCTATGGTAAAGCCGGGGCGTAAGGTTCGGGTCGGGGACACAATTCGGTTCTCCCCCCTCCCCGAGGGGGGACTTAAGGGGGGTGTGTGCGAGAAGCTATCTTCCGGAATCGTTAAGATCGACTTCGGAGTTGATGTCGATGAGGTGCTCCAGTTCTGCGACGAACACGGTGAAGTACCAGTACCGCCATATGTAAAGCAGGTGCCAGATAAGTTGGATACGTATCAAACTGTTTACGCTTGTGAGACCGGTTCGGTAGCAGCTCCAACAGCCGGGTTTCATTTCACTGAACGTTTACTTGACGAATTACGAGCACGTGGGATTCAGATGGAGTATGTAACTCTGCATGTTGGAATCGGTACATTTCAGCCAGTGAAGTCAGAAACGTTGGAAGAACATGAAATGCACGCGGAGTTTGTCCAGATTGATCAGGGAACAGCTGAGCGGATTAATCAAGCTAAAGCAGACGGTCGGCGAGTGGTTGCTGTGGGCACAACAACCACTCGAGCTCTTGAAGGTGTGGCTGCTCGAACTGGTCAGCTCGAACCTTTTGCTAGTGACGTCAATCTATTTATCACTCCAGGATACAAGTTCAAAATTGTAGACGCTTTGATCACAAACTTTCATCTCCCGAAATCAACTCTCCTGGCCCTTGTCTCAGCTCTGGCCAGTCGTGACCAGATTATGACTGCTTACGAAGAAGCCAAGCGCAAAGGCTATCGCTTTTACTCTTTCGGTGATGCAATGTTTATAACTTGACATGTTTTAGTCAAAAAGTTATACTAGCGCCCGTAATTAATCAAACAGACGGCTTAGCTTATTTAAGTACGTTCAAGACCTGCTCAGGAGGCGAGCCCTTGAAACGATGTCGTCGAAGCTAAAAGGAATTCAAATATGCCAAATATTCCATCTCTTGAAGAGATGCTTGGGGCCGGAGTGCATTTCGGTCACAAAACATCTCGCTGGCACCCTAAAATGGCGCCGTTTATTTTCACGGCCCGTGGTGGAGTGCACATCGTTAATTTGGAGGAAACTCAGAAGCAAATTGAACAGACTTTGAGTTTTGTTAAAAACATCGCCGCTCGCGGAGGTGTGATTTTATTTGTGGGCACTAAAAAGCAGGCCCGCGACCTGGTCAAGCAGTACGCTGAAGAAGCTGGGATGCCGTACGTCAATGAGCGCTGGCTAGGCGGCACTTTGACCAACTTTGGTCAGATCCAGAAGCTGGTTAAGCATTACAAGAAACTTAAGGATCAGCAGGACAAGGGTGAGTTGAAGAAGTATACTAAGAAAGAGCGTTTGATGATCTCGCGTGAGATCGAGGATATGGAGCGCAAGATTTTTGGACTGTGTACCATGGATAAGAAACCAGATGCTTTGTTTGTGATCGACACTAAAGTTGAGAAGACAGCCGTACTTGAGGCCAATCATCAGAAGGTTCCAATTGTCGCTGTGTGTGACACCAATGTTAACCCAGACAAGATGAAACATATCATTCCAGCTAACGACGATGCTGTGAAATCAATTGAAATGATGTTGAAGTTGGTGACCGAAGCGATTAACGAAGGAAAGAAAGAAGGAACTCAGGTGGTGAATGCAGCAGAGAAGAAGCCCGAAGTTACAAGTGATAAGGATCAAGTTCAGGAAGACGATTTGAAACTAACTGAGGATTCAAAGGCGGCTATGGAAGAATTAGATCTAAAGCTGCACGATCAAATTTTGTCTGAGAAACAGGATGAAGAAAAGCAGAAATAAAAAAATAAGAAATTAAGAAAATAAAAAATTATGGGGATTGATGCAAAAACTGTTGCCGAGCTTCGTAAAGCTACTGGAGCCGGTATGATGGACGCTAAAAAAGCTTTAGAAGAATGTGATGGTGATGCTGAGAAAGCAGCTGAAGAGTTGCGTAAGAAAGGAATTGCCAAGGCTGCTAAGCGCGCTGATCGCGAGACCAAGGAAGGTCGCGTCTATTCTTATATTCATTCTAACGGCAAAGCTGGAGCTATGGTTGAAGTATTGTGTGAGACTGACTTTGTGGCCAAGAACGAAACCTTTACTGAGTTCTGTCATGACCTGGCCATGCACATTGTTGCGGCTGAGCCACTGTATCTGACGCGTGAGGACGTGCCAGTTGAGGTCGTGGACAAAGAAAAAGAACTTTTTGCTGCTGAGATGAAGAACGAGGGCAAGCCAGATGACGTGATTGAGAAAATTGTTGAGGGTAAGATGACCAAGTATTTTGCTGAGACGTGTTTGATGGAGCAGGCTTTTATCAAAGACGAAGACAAAACTATCGATGAGTTGCTGAAAGAAAAGATCGGCGCCATTGGCGAGAATATTCAGATCAGTCGTTTTTCACGGTTTAGTATTGGATAAATTTGAGGAATGACAAGCGTAAGCTTGTCGGTGATGGGAGAGACGCCCGTAAGGGCGTCTTTTCAAATTGCGGCCGGCCACAAAAAGCGAGGACGATTTGTTTTCGAAGACGTGTGGAGCCAGGCC